>JBCCAG010000449.1:0-3991 GCA_039814955.1 Cyanobacteria bacterium P01_A01_bin.135 | reverse complement strand
GGTATCGATGCTGCTGGTGGCCTCATCCAGCACCAAGATACGCGGGTTAATTAGCACCGCGCGGGCAATGCTCACCAGCTGCCGCTGCCCCTGACTTAAAGGCGTTCCCCGCTCCCCTAAGCGGGTGCTGTAGCCCTGGGGTAGCAGCGTGATGAACTCGTGGGCGTTGGCGGCTTGGGCCGCTGCTTCGATGTCGGCCTGACTAGCATCGGGTGCGCCGAAGGCGATATTTTCGGCCACGGTGCCGCTAAACAGCAGGTTATCCTGCAGGACGATGCCAATCTGCCGCCGTAGACTGGTCTGGGTCACCTGGCGCACGTCGATGCCGTCAATCTTTACGGCCCCTGCTGAGACGTCGTAGAACCGCAAAATCAAGTTAATGATGGTGCTTTTCCCCGCCCCCGTCGGCCCCACCAGGGCGATCATCTCCCCCGGCTGGGCACAGAGGTCTATCCCCTTGAGCACCCGCTGAGTGGGGGTATAGCCGAACTCTACCCGATCAAAACGCACCTCCCCGCGAATGGGCGGCATTTTGGTGGCGTTAGGGGCGTCTTTGAGGGTAGCGGGCTCATCCAGCAGCGCAAAGATGCGGTCTAGGCCGGCCAAGGCCGACTGGGCCTGGGTGTAGAACTGGCTGAGGATTTGAATCGGGCGAAAGAACTGCTGCACGTAGAGCAAAAAGGCGGTCACCGTGCCCACGGTCATCACCCCATTCACCGCGAGGTAGCCGCCGTAGGTCATCACGCCAGCGATCGCCAGGGTATTGAGAAAGTCGATGGAGGGCAAGAAGGCCGCCGTCACGGCTACGGCCTGCACGTTGGCGCGGCGGTTAGCGGCATTGAGGCTGTCGAACTCCTCAATGTTGAGCTGGGTACGGTTGAACGCCTGGGCCTCGCGCACGCTGCCGATGTCTTCTTCCAGCTTGGCGGATAGGTCGCCAATGGTTTGACGGGTGACGCGAAACCGCTTTCGCGCCCAGCGGGAAAAGACCGCTGTGGTGGCGATCATCAGCGGCACCACCAAGTTGCTCAGCAGCCCCAGCTGCAGGTTGATGGAGAGCATGGCGATGATAATGCCCACTAGGCTGAAGGTTTGGCCCAGCATCTGGGGAATGGTCAGCCCAAAGGCCTGGTTGACCGTGTTCACGTCGTTGAGCAGCCGGCTCATCAGGTCCCCGGCTTCGCTGCGGTCAAAAAAGCTCACCGGTAGGCTCTGCACTTTGTCGAAAATATCCTGCCGGAGCTGGCCCAGTAGCCGCTGCACGATGGAGCCCATGCGCAAAATCTGTCCCCGAATGGCCCACAGACCCAGCAGGTAGATGGCGGTGAGCAGGGCCAGCATCCTCAGCAGGCCCGGTAGGTTGCTCTTAAGGATGAGGTTGTCGATGGACCAGCCAATCAGCAGCGGGCCGATGGCTTGGGGGGTGGCCCCGATGGCGATTAGCAGCAGGGCTACGGGGAGCTCTTGGCGGTAGGGGGCGAAGTATTGCAGGAACCGCCTTGCGGTGGAGAGTTTGGGCTTGGCGGGTGGGGGTGCCGCGAGGGGGGTGGCGGTCATGGGGTAGAGGCTAGGGTTAGAGGCTATGGATATAGATCACTTGGGGCTGGTGGCCGGAACGGTGGATGAGCTGGGTCCACTTCAGAGTAATTAGAGGCGCTGCTGAGGTTCGATAGCTTCATAAGCCTAATTCAGTGGCTAGACCGCGTTCAGTCCAATGATGCTGATGCAGGATAACCAGGCCAGACCTCAGCTATCCCGGTTCCTCCCATCAGAGTGATACTGCCTACGTCTACGCTAAGGCGGAGCCGTAGGCTTATCGCCCAGGTTCAAGGGCTGTTGAGACGGACAGGAAGGAACTTTGTGAGTGGAGTCTTCTAACATGATAGAGATCTGCAGGCCATGCTCGCTGACGAATAGCGATCGCCCGCTCTGACATCTGCCCTACGGCGGAGGCTTTTTTCTGGTATGAATCTTGCTCATATACCTGATGAATAAAGACTTTTGTTCCTCTTTAGCAACGACGATATTGTGAAATTACTGGCAAAAGACGGCCAGTAAATCCAGAGAATCAAACTAGGAGGCATCATATGAATACCTTTGCAAAACGCTTCCAAAACAATACGTTTCGGCCAGCTCCCTCAGGCCAATCTCTCGGCGATCGCATTCGCGCTGCGTTTAGCGGCCTAGGGGAATTTCTCCTCAACCTGGCCACCTCGGACCAGGAGCCGAAAATCAGACTAAGCCATGGGCCTGATGGACAAGCCCAGTGGAGTGTTTACGACCCCACCAGCGGCTACAGAAACACCTTTATGTCCGAAAACGAAGTGCGAATCTGGTTAGATAACCGGTACCGCTAGCGATCGCCTCGCCCCCGTAACAGAACGCCCTGGCCCCATGTGGAGCCGGGGCGTTTCTATTGTATGGCCTGCGAAGGGCGCGGGGCTGTTGCATCGCTACCGGGCGGTATCACCTCGAAGCTCATGGTGAGGCTTTCGAATCTAAGCTAACAGGCCCTGCACCATAGGCAAACACAAACAGCAGCGCCCCGACCAGCGACAGGTTTTTCAGGAAGGCGATTGTTTCGCTGCTATCGCTCCAAAACGGATGGAAGATAAAGGTTGTTGGCAATAAGAAGAGAATCAGCAAGATGGCTCCCCAACGAGCTTTAAAGCCGAGAATCAGCGAAAGCGAGCCTAGCAAGCAGCAGAGAATGTTGCCAGCTAGCGCCAGTTCGGGGGCGGGTAGCATCGCGCCAATGCCTTCAGCTGTAGAGGAGAAGTTCAGCAGGTTGTTGATGCCCGCATAGATAAAAATAGAGGTCAAAAAGGACCGACCGACGAGCGGGAGATAGGTTTGAAGCATTGTGGGATGTGATGGCGTGAAAGTTGATTGAGACTGTGGATGAGAAAACAGCGACTGAGCGAACGCTTTGGGCAGCAGCCAGTCGCGCAGAACGCTGAGGCGATTGCGCCAGCCCGGAAGGTAAAACCAGTGGACTTCGAGCCAAAGCAGCCAGGCCACCATACCGCCCAGGGGACCATTTAGGGAAATGTTCTTGATGAGCCCCACACCTGCACCGCGTCCAATGATGGCCAGCCGCCCTTTGTCGTTGTAGTCAAACGCAGCCGGAGCCTGAGCCGCCCGTTGGCGTAGGATATTTTCAGCAGCGGTGCGGCCCTGCTGAATGGCCTCTTGGGCTACTCCATTGAGATCCTGCGCTTGGGTCAGCACATGGCTGAGATCGCCAGCGCTGTAAACCTGGGGATAGTCCTCTAGTTGGAGCGTCGGCTTGACCTTGAGCTTGCTGCCTGCGGTGGGGAGCGCCTGGGGGCTCTCAGGCCGATTGCCCTCTAAGCCAGCGGTCCAGATGACAGTATGGGTGGCCAGAATTTCCTCAGAAGTTTGGCTTGCGCCCTCGCCATCGAAATCAGCTTTGGCAGAGAGAACAATAGCCCGCTCACTCACCTGAGTGACTCGGTGGCCCAGCCGTAACTCAATACCGCGCTGCTTCAACCAGCGAGCTGCGTAATGTCCACTAGCTTTGGGGTAGCTTTTGAGCAGGCGATCGCCTGATTGAATCAGCACGATTCGCGCCGTTTGCCCCAGGCGGTATCCTTGATGCTCTAGCAGCCGAGCCAGGGCTCCGGCTAGCTCCAGGCCCGTCGGACCACCGCCGACAATCGTAAACGTTAGTGCCGCTGACGGTGATCCTAGCGGAAGCCGACTGGCAGGGTGCTGCTTAAAACATCGATGTAGGCGATCGCGTAAGGCCACTGCCTCCTCCAAAGTCCGCATAGGCCAACTGTGCTCAGCCGCGCCGGGAACGTCTAGAAAGCGAGACTGGCTACCCGTCGCCAGAATGAGATAATCATAGTCCAGTTTGAGCGATGTCACACTGCTGACCTGGAGAGCGCGCTGCTCAAAATCAACCTTTTCCAGCTCACCCTGTAGCACTTTGACTTGGGGCCGACGGCGAAAGCGATGGGCGATG
>JBCCAG010000422.1:0-4172 GCA_039814955.1 Cyanobacteria bacterium P01_A01_bin.135 | reverse complement strand
CTCCCGTCAAAGATGTTGTAGCGCTACAGCATGTTCTGGAGGATCAGGAGCTAGGAGGATTCGAGGTTGCGACCCTAGAAAACCCCAACCCTACTGAGATGCGATTAGCGATAGAGCGGCTGTTCGCAAGCGCCACGAAGGCAGACTTGATCTTGCTGTTTTTCTCAGGCCACGGCGTTACCGATGATAGTCAGCGGCTTTACTTAACGACGCGGCTATCGTTACGGGCCTCGTTCCGTTCTACTGCTGTTGATGCCCGGTTCATTCAAGACCTATCTGATACCACCTATGCCAAGCGCCAGGTCATCATTTTGGATTGCTGCTACAGCGGCGCATTCGCTGAGGGATGGCAGCGAAAGGGAGATATACAACTGAATCTGAAGCGGGAGCTAGGCAAAGAGGGGCGCGTGGTCTTGACCTCCTCCTCCTCGACCCAAGTGTCGTTTCAGCAGGAGGACGGGGAGCTATCGCTGTATACGCAGTATTTAGTAGAAGGAATTGAGACGGGAGCGGCGGATAGTGACAAAGACGGGGTAATCCGGGTGCGGGAACTCCACGAATACGCTCGGCGGAAGGTCCAGGAGGTAAAGCCGAAGTTAAAGCCAGACATCATTGTGGCTGGGGATGAGGGCTACGATATCGTTCTGAGCCGGGCTAGGCGGGACCGGTTACAGGAATTTCGGCTTTTGGTGGAAAAATACGTTGACCACGAGCAGGGGGAGCTCCGCAGCCCTCGATGTCGAGAAATCTTGGACGCTAGAACTCGAGAATGGGATATCGCGCCAGAAGATATGGCCCGCACTATCGACAGTGTGCTGGAGCCTTCGCGGCGGCGCTTAAGGAGCTTGGCGCAATATCTTCAGGAGTACGCAGAGGAAATTGCGGCGCAGGGCTACCCACTAGATGCTGCTACGGAGGATGAGCTGAGGGACTGGCAACAGGTTGTGCTGGGGCTTGAAGACCAAGATGTGGCTCCGGTACGGCAAGCGGTTGAGCAAGCTGCGGAAAGGGTTGTTACCCGCTTTGAAGGGTGGCGGCAGCGCATCGAGCTAGCCATACGCACAGTAATCGCCCAGCCGCTGCCTGCAAGAATCAATCTCTCGACGTTGAGAGGCTTTCAGCAAAGCCTACAGCTGCCGGAGGACGTTACAGCAAGCATGATTCAGTGGACAGCAGCAATCGTCCATGAGGCCCGAAAAACCTTAGCTTCCGCTCCATATCCCGAACCCACACTAGATTCGTTTGACTTTGAAACGGCTCAGATTATCCGCTGTCAGCGAAAGGGCGGCTTTCTAGGAATAGGTCGTGAAGTGTTTTGTGATGTCAAGCGTGAAACTAAGTCGGCTCAGGGCTTCACGGAGGTGCTAGGCGATGATGTGGCACTGGAGATGGTCCAGATTCCTGCAGGCCGGTTCACCATGGGTTCATCCAATCAGGAGAGCCGCAGCGCTAGAGAGAAGCCGCAGCGGGTCGTTCAGGTAGCCTCATTTTGCATAGGTAAGTTCGCCATCACCCAGGCGCAGTACAAGGCCGTCATGGGGGAAAATCCAGCGACTGAGTACGACCCAGATCGCTTTGTGTCGTCAGACAAACCTGTGGTTGGCGTGAGCTGGCACGATGCGATCGCCTTCTGCGACAAGCTGTCTCAGCAGACGGGGCGAAACTACCGGCTGCCGAGCGAGGCGGAGTGGGAATATGCCTGCCGAGCGGGTACAGAAACGCCATTCCACTTTGGAGAAATGACTGCTCCCACACTAGCCAATTACGACAGTAAGTCTGTCGGTCAACAGGGGCCGAGGGGTGAAAGCCTGAATATGCCAACGGTAGTAGGCACTTTTTCGGCAAATGCCTTTGGCCTATTTGACATGCATGGCAACGTTTGGGAATGGTGCACGGATGCTTGGTACGAAAGCTACGAGAACGCACCCGTAGACGGCAGCGCTAGAGTCATCGGCAAAGACAGCCTTGAAGCGACGTCAATCCACAGCGATCGCCGCGTAGTCCGTGGGGGTTCCTGGAATGTCCGTCCAAGAGGCTGTCGCTCTGCGTTTCGCTACTGGTTTTGTAGGGGCGATCGCTTTAACGATATTGGTTTTCGTGTCTGCTACTCACCAGCGAACTCAGTCTACCTGTAGCCCTCGCCAGCCCATCAACGCCTCAACCATTACCTCACACCCTAGAAACGTCACTGAGCATCCCGGCGGGGTGAAGTGACGCCAGGACAGACAATCTGAGCACGAAACTACTCTGTTTGTGAGCATTGCCTCTCTTGTTTGCAAGCAGCTACACCTATGAAAAAAAGAGCCCACCTCTGAACCAGAAGCGGGCTAGGCACTTGTTCGCGTTTCTAGGCACAAGACAGCCCAGACAACGCTGGACCGCTAAATCACCCGCTAGATGCGAATCGTACCGCCGTCAAATAGCGGAATCGTCATCGAGAAGTTTTCCCCGTAGGTAATGCGCTGCTCCTCTAGAATGCCGATGGCGATGCGCTCGCCCAGTCGTAGGGATTCAATGTAGTCCGTAAAGTAGTGGACTCCGGCCCAGTCGCGCCCGATGGAGATATTGGAGGCCAGCTTGTTGAGCTCGCCTTCCACCGTCAGGGGCTGACACACCGCTACCGGCTCTAGCCTATCGCCACAGACCGAAGCCTGATAGCAGAACGGTAGCTGGTAGCCATGGTCGAAGAAGGCTTTGAGGATGGTGACACAGGCGCCAGCCACCGTCGCATGCCCAGCTCCGTAGGCCGGGTGCATAGGCGAACCCTCGGGGAAGGCCATGGGCAACAGGAAGGAGTTTTCCCACCCATTGTTGACATCACCGCTGCGATCGCTGTGCTGGTTTTGGTTAGCGTTGTAGGCAGCAATTTGATTCAGAAAATCCTGCCCAAATCCCGTGACCAGGGGCTCAACAGCAGCGATATCCGACTTCCGGCTAGCATCGTTTAGGTACAGGTTGAGCAGACCGCCCAGGGCCTCAGGCCGCGCCCGGCGATGCACGTTGAACTTCTGATAGCGCACTGCCTTCAGGGCGCGGGTCGCCACCTCCGTCACCAAAGACAGAATGTGGGGACCGCCGAAGTGGGCAAAGCCTTGCTGACGGTCAAGGGAATCTCGGCGCTGGAAAGGAATGCCAGAATCGAAGGGCACTTTCAGCCCCAGCATGATCAAGCAAGCGTTTAGGTAGGCCTCATAAAGCGCGTCGTAGTGAACGTAGGTTGCGAGATCCCGCGGCGTCGCCATAAAGCGATAGGTAGGGTCCGCTTCATAGGTTTCCCTCTCACGCAGGTCGGCACCGTTCTGCACATCCAACCACGCTTCCCAGGTGGTCATGTAGTCCTTGTGGGGGGTCGCCACGCGTACCCGCTGGTCAATGCGGATGGAGCCGTACTGGATCTGTCCGGCTTCAATAGGCTGAGCGTCTTGCAGGCCGGTATTACCCACCAGCAGGAACTGGGAGATGTATGGCCCCACCTCATCACCCGGCGTGATGCCGCGAAACACCGTCTGGGCGGTAAACGCGTCCCGCTGGCGGGTCTGTTCGGCAGGGGTGAGTCGCCGCGTGGTGCCCTGAATCCAGGGGGTTGCGTTGAGTCGGTCTGCAGCCTCCTGCACTTCCGGGGCGTTGGAGAACTTAGCGAATGGCATATCCCGTAGCAGCGCCATGGAGTAGACCTCCATCATTTCGGCCACCAGCTCCGGGCTCCCCAGGGCCGGGGCGGGAGGCATGGTAACGGCCTGAGCATCTGGCCCTTGCAAATCAAAGGTGAGACCGGCACCAGCACTCTCCCAAGCGCGAACATTTGTGTCCTCGTCGCAGGCTATCTGAGAGCACCACTGCGGGTTTTCCGGGTCAGCGCTAGGCGGGCCGAGGGGGGTATCGCGGAAGTCCCGCACGTCTCCAGAGTCGATGCCCCGCACAAAGCGCTGGTAGTCATCGGCGCAGATCAGCAAGCCGTCTTTTCCATGGGGCAGGCCCTTGGTGAAGTTGGCGATATGGGTGGACTGGTTGTCGCTGTCGCGATGGCGAAACTCCTCGCCGTTGCTAACATGAATTGGATGCTCGCGCCAGCTCGCGAGGTCAGCAGCATTGAGGCGCACCTGCCGCGCGTTAAGCCGTCTATCGGGCATGAGAAACTCCTATTCGTCCAAGATGTCTTGTGCACCATCTTG
>JBCCAG010000251.1:0-5587 GCA_039814955.1 Cyanobacteria bacterium P01_A01_bin.135 | reverse complement strand
GGCTGCCAAGGCAATGCCTGTTCCCCCCGCCGTCACAGCTGCCAGGGCCAAGGCTGGCCAGAAGGACCAATCGGCCCGCAGCATCAGCAGGCTACCGCTGTAGGCCCCAATGGCAAAAAAGCCCGCATGGCCAATGGAAATCTGCCCCGACAGCCCCGCCAGAATGTTCAGCCCCACTGACACTAGGGTGGTGACGCCAATCATCCCCAAGATGAATAGGTAATAGGTATTGGGAGCTAGCAAAGCAGCGGCGATCGCCACCCCAAACGCCATGCCCCCCACCGCCAGCCTCACCATGGCTACACCTTCTCCACTTGGGCGCGACCAAACAGCCCGTTAGGCCGCAGGGCCAGCACCAAGATCACCACCGCAAACCCCACAATCTCCCGGTAGCTGCCCCCCAGCAGCCCCGCCGCCAGCGATTCCACCACGCCATATACCACCCCCGCTACCATCACCCCCCAGGGGCTCCCCAGCCCGCCGATGATGGCGGTGGCAAAGGCCTTCAATCCCAGCAGCGTCCCCATAGTGGCCGACACATTGGTAATCGGGGCAATCAGCATCCCCGCCAGCCCCGCCATCACCGTCGAGAGCCCGAAGGAAAAGGCCACCAGCCGCCGCACCGGTACCCCCATAATTAGAGCGGTTTCAGGGTTCTCGCTCACGGCTTGGAACGCCTTGCCCACCAGGGTCTGGGTAAACAGCACCCGCAGAGCGATCGCCGCCAGCAGCCCCACCACCGGAATTACCAGCTCCAGGGGAAATACTCCAAAGCCAAACACCACCACTGGCGAGGATGCCAAGGCCGAGGGATAGCCCCGCACTTCTTTGCCGAAGGTGACCATGGCTAGATTCTCGGCGATGATGCCCAGGGCAATGGTGCTCAGCAGCCAGGCGTTGGAGCCATTCTGGGCAAAGGGCCGCACCACCCAGCGTTCCACCAGCAGCCCTAGCCCAGCGCAGAGCAGGAGGGTCACCGGCACGGCCAGCAGGGCCGGCAGCCCCCAGGTGATGTTGAGGCTGTAGCACAGCACCGCCCCCACCATCACGAACGCCCCCTGGGAGAAGTTCATGGTGTTGGAGACGGCGTAGGTGATTTGAAACCCGAGGGCGGTGAGCCCGTACATGCTGCCGATGGCGATACCAGAGAGAATTTGCGGCCACATACCCTGTACCACTGTGAGGGAAAACTTCTAGAGTCCCCTTTGGGGGACGGCGACAGCCGGGGGGCTTATCACTGTAGCTTGTGCCTGCTGCTTGGGGGCGGGCCCCCAAACCCCCGCTGGGGGACGGGATGCCTCCCCCAGACCCCCTGCATAAGGGCGTGTTTGCGGGAGCGTTTAGCGATCGCTTACGAGAGGGGTATTCTGCAGCGATCGCCTAGGTCCGAACCCATTGGAAAGACCTTCTAGTAAACAAGCCCCCTTCAGGGGGGCTGGCGAAAGCCAAGGGGGGTCAGCTTTCGACCGGGACAATCTTCGTGCCTTCCCACTGCACCAGAATGTAGTCGTCTTCGCTCAGGGCGTCGTGGTTGTCGGGGGTGAAGGGCTGCTCGTAGGTTTTGATTAGACCTTCGTAGGTGGGCAGCTCGTAAAAGGCCTCCCGCAGCGCTGGGCCTTCAGTGGTTTCTGCCGTGTCTAGGGCTAGGGCCACCAGATGCATGGCATCGTAGGAATTGGCCGTGCCCACCGGGGCCAGAATCTCCTCGGGCCCCGACAGGTCGTACTTCTCGTTCAAGGCGGTCAGCACCCTTTCCCCCGTCTCGCTCTGGTCGCCAAAGAAGCTGTAGGTCTGCACAAAGGTGACCTTGTCAGCGGCGTCTTGACCGGCTAACTCCGGGAAGCGCCCCCCAGAAATGCCCCAGTGGGAGACCACCGGCACATCCCAGCCCAAACGGGTCAGGGACTTCATCATCTGGGCTCCGGGGGCCGCATTGGCCACCAGCAGGAGGGTCTCGGCTCCGGCATCCCGCAGGCGGGTGAGCTGGGCTGAGATGTCGGTGTCCTCGTTGTTGAATTTCTCAATGCCAACAATTTCAACGTTGTACTCGGGGGCCCATTCCTCAAAGCCCTTTTGATTTGATTCGCCCCAGGGGTTATTGATTAATACCAGGCCCACCTTAGAGGCCCCCTTGTCCTGGTTGGCGTAGCGCATCAGGAAGTTATCGACGATGTTGTCGTTGGCGGACACCCGAAAGGCGTAGTTGGGCTCGTAGTCGTTGCGGGTGATACCGGTGGCGGCGGCCCATACCCCCATGTAGGGGGTCTCCAGCTCGTGGATTACCTCCAGCATGGCCAGGGAAACCGGTGAGTCTAGCCCGCCAAACACTACGGCGACATCCTCTTGTTCAATGAGTTCGCGGGCGGCGGCGACGCCCCTGGCGGGGGTGGATTCGTCGTCGCGAATCACCAGCTCAATGGGTCGTCCCCCCATAACGCCGCCGTTACCGTTGATTTCATCGATGGCCACCTCTAGCCCGCGGGTAATGGACTCCCCAGACAGGGCCGAGGGGCCAGTGATGGCGGCTACCAGCCCTATCTTTACAGGCTCACCGCTGGCGTCCTGTGAGGCGGCAGTTTCATCTGCCGCCGATTCACCGGGCTCCCCTGAGGTGGCGTCGGGGTCAGCGCAGCCCGACAGCTTTGCTAGGGCGATCGCGCCGCCAAAACCGGCAACGCCCTTTAGGAGGGTGCGCCGCCTGAGAATACGTCTTCCGGGGGTAAAAGCCATAAAGGATAGGTCTGTGTAAAAACGATACCTGAACCAAGAATTGGAACCGGCGATAATTTGAGGGACCAGCGCTATGCATTAACCCTCAAGGGCTTGATGTAGCCCTGCTTCAGGGTACTACGTCTTGAATGAGGGATATGTGCGCCATGTCATAAACTAAGGTGCTTAGGCCCCTCCAAGGCATCATCTTCGGGCTATAACAGAGCTGGCTAGCAATTTTAATGTCATGTCTGCAGGGCGGTGTGAGGGGTATTAGCCCGCCCCTGGCCTCGCAGATGCCTGACAGATCCCTTAGGATTACTATATGGGTGAGTTGAGTGCAACGAAGGATCTACCAGGGGTCAAACTGCTTTTAGGGTTATCCATGGGATCAGGCGCTAAGATCGTCACGGCTTTTTAGATGGACGCGGCAAACTCTTCCACAAACTTCTCCCTCAATCGAGAGACTTATCCTGATGCGCTGCAGCAGCTTGTAGCCCGGTCGCTAGAGATGATGGCCTGCTATGGTAATGACGGCAGCTACCTAGCCGTTAGCCCGGCCTTGGCCGTGGCCCTCAGCTGCGAACCGGAGGCGCTCCTGGGTCAGACCAACGCCGGTCTGGCCGATTTGGCGACCCAGCTCAATCGCTCCGGTGGGCTGCAGAGCTACTGGCAGCAAGTGGATGATGCAGTCGCCGTCGTCCTGCAGCAGGGGCAGGCTCAGCGGCGAATCCACACCTTACCCACCGCTTCAGGGTTTCGCGTCTACGACACCACCTACACTCCGGTTGAGGCGGCGAGCGGCGAGGTGCAGCAGGTGATCAGCATTAGCCGCGAATCAGACCACGGCAGACAGTCCTCAGGCAACGGCGGGGCGAGCCGGTTTCCGCAACCGATGTCGGAACCGACCACATGGATAGAGGGTGCACCACGCCGTAATTCCGCTCCATCCGGGGTAGAAATGCCGGAGCTCGAATCCGCTTCCCTGGTTCGCCCAGCGGTCACCTTAGAGCAGATAGCCTGGTCTCCCCCCAAATCCAACCAGCCGTCAGATTCCCCTTCCCTGGAGGCCAGCACCGTCCACCAAACCGCTGAGTTCATGCAGCTGGTGCTCGACAACATTCTGCAGTGCATTTTCTGGAAAGACCGCAACTCGGTCTATCTCGGCTGCAACCGGCGCTGGGCGGAAATGGCCGGTATTGGCGACCCTAGTAATGTGGTGGGGCTGACGGATGACGATTTACCCTGGACAGCAGGTCAGCGGGATTGGTACATCGAATGCGATCGCCAGGTAATGGGCAACGACATTCCCATGCTGCGCATTAAGCAATCCCAGCGAGAAGCCGACGGCCGCGTGAGCTGGCGGGAGACCAGCAAGCTGCCGCTGCACGATGCCGAGGGCAATGTGGTTGGCCTGCTGGGCACCATCGAGGACATTACCGAGCGCAAGATTACCGAAGATCTGATGCGCAAGTCCCGCGAGGCGTTTCAGCGGCTAGCAAAGCAAAAAGATCTGCTCAACCAGCTCTCCAGCCAAATTCGCCGCTCCCTGAAGCCCGAAGTGATCCAGCGGACCACGGTTCACGAAATTCGCCGACTCCTGAACACCGATCGCGTGGTCATCTACCGCTTTGAAGACGACTGGCGCGGCCAGGTGGTGGTGGAATCGGTGGTATCGCCCTGGTGCTCTGCTTTGGGTGATGTAGGGGCGGACAACTGTTTTGCCCAAGCGTATGCTGAGCTGTACCGGCAGGGACGCGTTAAAGCGATCGCCGACGTCAACACCGCTGACATAGATACCTGCCACCGGGACTTTTTGCAGCGGTTCCAGGTGCAGGCCAATTTGATCGTGCCGATTCTCGTTCAAGACGGTCTCTGGGGGCTGCTGATCACCCACCAATGCTCTGGCCCCCGCCAGTGGCAGGAAAGCGAAATCGAGCTACTGCAGGCGTTGGCGGGCCAGTTTGGGGTGGCCATTCAGCAGGGGGAGCTCCATGCCCAAACCAAGCGCAGTGCGGCTTTAGCTAAGCAGCGGGCCGAGCAGCTTGAGGTAGCCCTGCAGGAGCGGAAGCAGGCCCAGGCCCAGCTCATTCAAACCGAAAAGATGTCAAGCCTGGGCAAGATGGTGGCGGGCATTGCCCATGAGATCAACAATCCCGTTACCTTTATCCACGGCAACTTAACTTACCTGAAGCGCTACTACAGCAGCTTGACGCAGCTTCTAGCTCTATACCAGGACCACTACTCAGAGCCCTCCCCGGCGATCGCTCAGAAAATTCAGGCTATGGAGCTAGACTACCTGCTGGAGGATTTGGACAGCGTTCTGCGCTCGATTGAAGTGGGCAGTATGCGCATCCATCAGACCGTTGCCTCCCTGCGCAACTTTTCTCGATTAGATGAGTCGGAGAAAAAAGCCATCGACATCCACGAGGGTTTGGAGAGCACCCTCCTACTGCTGCAGCACCACATCAAGGCCAAATCGAACCGGGCGGAGATTCAAATTGCTAGGGCCTACGGCGAGCTGCCGTTGGTGGAGTGCTACCCCAGCCAGCTCAATCAGGTATTCATGAATCTGCTCGACAACGCGGTGGATGCGCTTGATCAACAGCTCACGGAAGGGGAGTGCAGCCCAGCGTCAAAGCCCCCTAAAATTGAAATTGAAACCCAGGTGCAGGGAGATCACGCCGTGGTGTCGATTCGAGACAACGGTCCTGGCATCTCTCAAGAACACCAGGCTCAGCTGTTTGAGCCCTTTTTCACCACTAAGGGGGCCGGTAAGGGCACCGGGCTTGGGCTTTCCATCAGCCACCAAATCATCACCGAAAAGCATGGCGGTCGTCTCACCTGCTCGTCGATTCCCCCCTACGGCACTGAGTTT
>JBCCAG010000212.1:0-6093 GCA_039814955.1 Cyanobacteria bacterium P01_A01_bin.135 | reverse complement strand
TGCCTCTAGCCAGGCGGTAAAGGCCACTAGCGATCGCCGCGCGCGCTGAATCTGCCAGGCCAGCAGCACCCCAGCAACCGAAATGAGACCATTAATAGAGATAATAACAGCGGCCATAATGGCAGACACTCTACCACGTGATCCTAGCCCTGTGATCCCGAGCTTTTAATTCTGACCCTCGCCTATGCCCTTACCCGTTGACACCACCCCATTCACTGAGCCCGACTCCGTTAACCTGCTGCAGCGAATTCAGGCCCACCCAGTTCCCACAACGCTGCGAGGGGCTCCTATCTCCACCACGTTTGTGCATTGGCCCTGCCCCTCACCCCAAGATGCTCCCCCCTTTCTACTTATCCACGGCTTTGATAGCTCTGTGGTCGAGTTTCGGCGCTTAATGCCGCTGTTGGCCCGGCACCGCGATGTATGGGCCATTGATCTACTGAGCTTTGGCTTCACAGAGCGGCCCCAGGATGTGCCTTACACAGCCGCTAGCCTCAACGCCCACCTCTACGCCGCCTGGAAGACCCTGATCGGCCAGCCTGTCGTGATCGTAGGCGCTTCCATGGGCGGCGCGGCGGCCCTTGACCTAGCGCTGACTCACCCTGAGGTAGCCACAAGCCTTGTTTTGCTAGACAGCGCTGGACCCGCCCGTGGCCCCAACCTCAGCCGTTTTTTGCCGCCGGGGGTCGGGCAGCTGGCGGCGGAGGTTCTGCGCAACCCTCAGGTGCGCCAGCGTATTAGCCGCCAGGCCTACTGCGACCCCAGCTTTGCCAGTGCCGATGCCGCCCGCTGCGCCGCCCTCCACCTCGCCTGCCCTAACTGGCGGAGAGCACTGGCCGCCTTCACCCGCAGCGGCGGCTACAACGTCCTCACTCGGCAGCAAATTGCCCAGGTAAACCAGCCGACGCTGCTGGTATGGGGAGAAAACGACGCCATTTTGGGCACGGCCCTAGCGGCGCAACTGCGGGATTTAATTCCCAACAGTGAGCTGCGGTGGGTGGAGCGCTGCGGCCATGTGCCCCACCTGGAGCAACCCAAGGCGACAGCGGAACTGATTACCGCTTGGATGAAATAGCCACAGCGCCTGAGATTGCCCTACCCTAGACTCATCTCCCATCAAACCCTCTCCCACCAAGTCTTATGCAGTCCACCCTGGCCTACCTTACCCAGCAGCTCCAAGCGGCCCTAGTTGCCGCCTTTGGCAACGATATGGCAGGCCGCGACCCGATGCTGGTGCCCGCCAACCCCAAGTTTGCCGACTACCAGGCTAATGTCGCTATGTCCTTAGCCAAACCCCTAAAGCAAAAGCCCAGGGCGATCGCTGAGGCCATCGTCAGCCATCTGCAGGTGGCGGATATTTGCGAGCCGCCCCAGGTAGCGGGGCCGGGGTTTATTAACTTGAAGCTGACGGTGGACTACCTGCAGCAGCAGCTCCAGACCCTGCAGCAGGACGATCGCCTAGGCGTGCTCACCGCGAAGCAGCCCCAGCGGGTAATCGTCGATTTTTCTAGCCCCAACATCGCCAAAGAGATGCATGTGGGTCACCTGCGCTCTACCATCATCGGCGACGCGATCGCCCGGGCCTTGGAGTTTCGCGGTCACCAGGTACTGCGGCTGAACCATGTGGGGGATTGGGGCACCCAGTTTGGCATGTTGATCACCCACCTGCGGGAGGCCTGCCCCGACGCCTTGAAGTCAGCAGATGCGGTGGACTTGGGGGATTTGGTGGCCTTCTACCGCCAGGCCAAGGCCCGCTTTGACGAGGATGAGGCGTTTCAGGGGCGATCGCGGCAGGCGGTGGTGGAATTGCAGTCCGGGGGGGAGGAAGCGCGGCAGGCTTGGCAACTGCTGTGCGAGCAGTCCCGGCGGGAGTTCCAAAAGATTTATCAGCGGCTGGATATTGAGATTACCGAGCGCGGGGAGTCTTTCTACAACCCGCTGCTGGCTGGGGTGGTCGATGACCTGGCGGGGATGGGGCTGCTGGTGGAGGACCAGGGGGCCCAGGTGGTGTTTCTAGAGGGCTTCACCAACAAAGACGGCAATCCGCTGCCCCTAATTATTCAAAAGTCTGACGGCGGCTTCAACTACGCCACCACCGATTTAGCCGCCATTCGCTACCGCCTGCAGCAGGATGGGGCCCAGCGGATGATCTACGTCACCGATGCGGGGCAGAGCAACCACTTTGCCCAGGTGTTTCAGGTGGCCCGGCGGGCGGGGTGGCTGCCGGAGGAAATTGACGTCGTCCATGTGCCCTTTGGTGTGGTGCAGGACGAGCAGGGCAAGAAATTCAAAACCCGCTCTGGGGAGACAGTGCGGCTCAAAGACCTGCTGGATGAGGCGGTGCGGCGATCGCGCGCTGACCTGGAGGCTCGCCTGGAGCGGGAGGGACGGCAGGAGTCGGAGGAGTTCATTGCCCATGTGGCTGAGGTGGTAGGCATTAGCGCCGTCAAGTATGCCGACTTGAGCCAAAACCGCACCAGCAACTACATCTTCAGCTACGACAAAATGCTCTCCCTGCAGGGCAACACCGCCCCCTACATGCTCTACGCCTACGTGCGCATCCAGGGCATCAGCCGCAAAGGTGGCATTGACTGGAATGCCCTGGAGTCCCGGCCCATTAGCCTAGAGAGCGATATCGAGCAGACCCTGGCCAAATCCCTGCTGCAGTTTGACGATGTGGTAATGCAGGTGGAAAAGGAGCTGCTGCCTAACCGGCTATGTCAATACCTATTTGAGCTCAGCCAAACCTTTAATCAGTTTTATGACCAGTGCAGCGTTCTGCAGGTGGAGGAGCCCCAGCGCACCTCACGACTGCTGCTGTGCGACGTTACGGCAAGAACCATCCAGCAAGGTCTAGCGCTGCTGGGGATTCCGGTACTAGAGCGCATGTAGGCGCTGTACTAGGGGATTGCCTCTCTGGGGTGTCTCTAGGGTGTCTCTGGCGGCGCCGACTGCCAGTAGACGATTGGCCAGAATAGAACAGGGTGCCACAGGCCGAGTGCGCGTAAAAAATAGTCGCGGCTACTCTGAATATATACGGATGCTCCCCTAGGTGATTCGGGATAAAACCAGAAAGCAGCGGTATTTGCCGCTATTGGATGGCTACGGACTGATTTCGACCCCATACGGCCTTTCAGCAGCTTACGCTTTGATTACGGCCCGGATTATGTCTCTGCTAAAGGAGGCTAATTAGACTTCGAATAACCTATGTCCTCCAGGCCTAGAATTTGGTTAGGGGCTCTCCGGACCTAGAATTTAATCAGACGGACGTAATCAGCGCAAGGTTCATGATCTGATACAAAATTCACATCAAAACTAAATCCCATGCGACCGTCAAGTCTGCTGCAATAGAATCATAGGGGTATTCGGGCACTACATCTACCACCATTTCCCGTGTGTTCTTCAACTGTAGGTTGACCCGTGATTAGCTTCGACAGTGCAATCTCCGATACGCAAGTCTTTGATTTCGATGATGGCGTTCTGTTAGGGGGACGCTACCAGATTATTAAACAGTTGGCGGAAGGTACCTTCGGCCACACCTACCTGGCCCGAGACTGGCACCTGCCGGACCATCCCGTCTGCGTCATCAAGCAGCTCAAGTCCCAAGCTGACGGGAACGATATGAAAACGGCCCAGCGGCTATTCGATTCCGAAGCCAGAGCTTTAGTGACGCTGGGCTCCCACAAACAAATCCCCCACCTGCTGGCCCATTTCATCGATGGGGAAGAGTTCTTCCTGGTCCAGGAATATATCAAAGGGCGATCGCTCCACCACGAAATTCTTCCGGGAGCCGCCTGGCCAGAGCCAAGGGTAATCGGTCTGCTAGACGAAATTCTCCAGGTACTCAGCTTTGTCCACCAACAGCAGGTCATCCACCGAGATATTAAACCCGCTAACCTGATTCGCCGCTACAGCGACGGGAAAGTGGTGCTAATTGACTTTGGCGCTGTCAAGCGAGCCAGTACCCCGTTCTCAGATGCGCCAGAGGGGCAGAGTGCCTTCACCATCGCCATTGGCACAGCCGGCTACATTCCTAAAGAGCAAATTGGGGGGCGTCCCCGCTACAGCAGCGATGTCTATGCCGTGGGGATTGTCGGCATCCAGGCTCTAACGGGAATCTCCCCTCAGCAGCTTCCCGAGGGCAAGTGGTCTGGAGAAATTGACTGGCAGGGGCTAGCGCCCCACGTCAGCCCAGAGCTAGCCCAGGTTCTGGACACCATGGTGCGCTACGACTTCCGCGATCGCTTCCCCGATGCCACGGCAGCCTTGGCGGCTCTGCGGCAGCTTCCGGCGCACCTGTGGCAATCCCCCACTCCCTTACCCAGCCTCGCCGAACCGATGATGATGGCGGTGGACGGAGCGCCCCTACCGCCCACCGTTCAGCACATCACTGCGATAGGGGCGTCTCAAACTCCCACCCAATCCCAGACGACGGCGGCCAGCGCTACAGAGACGGCCGTCACAGAGGCCGCCGACATACCGTCCCCTCGCACTGCACCGCCCACCGGCACAACGCTGCAGGGACTGGCTAACCCCAAACCTGCTTCACCCGCTCGACCATCGCCCCGTCAGTCAATTCGACAGTCCCCTCCCGCCGCCTCTGCTACAACACAACCTCCCCGACCCTCCTCAGCCTCAATGACGGTAGACCACCGCTCCGTCTCTCAGCCCGCCTACACCACAACCGCAACGGTTGCTGAAGCGCCGCACCATCAGGGGCTAGTCGAGTTTGCCCGCTGCCAGCTGCTGCAGTGGCGGCGGCGACACCTGACCCGCTGGTACTTAGCCGCCATCGGGGCCATATTGCTGAGCCTGCTCGTCTGGCCGCTTACTCAAAGGCGTCCCCTGTTAGCCGCCGCCGATCACACCGATAGTCAGGAGCTTCTGACCGCAGCTGCCCAGCTAGTTCGACAGCTTCCCGCTGACGAAGCGGCCAATTCCGAGGCCTTTGCCCGCATGGTACAGCTCGTGCGCCAGGCCAGCCAGCAGGAGAGCGACGGTAACCACACCGCAGCCCTGGATACCTATCGCCAAGTGCTGGGCATTGACGCCACAAACCTAAGCGCCCTATGGGGACGCTGCCGCATGCTGAATCAGCTTGAGCAGGCAGAAATGGCCCTTGATGCCTGCAACGACCTGTTGGCTATGGACGCCGCGGATGTCGTTGGGCTATGGGGGGTGGCAGAGGCAAATAGCACAATGCAGCTCAGCGACAAGGCCCTCGCCCTATTTAACCAGGCCCTTGATCAGCACCCGGACTTTGCGCCGCTGTGGAAAGACCGCGCCGAGCTGCTGTGGCAGATCGGTGAGGCAGAGGCCGCGACAGCATCTCTCTATCAGGCGCTAGCCCTCAAGCCGGACTACAAAGATGCCCTGGCCCTACAGCAACGCTGGGGGGTTTAGGCAGGCGGCAACGCCTCGCACAGCTGCCGGAAATGCTCGCCCCGATGCTCAAAGCTGCGGTATTGATCAAAACTAGCGCAGGCCGGGGAGAGCAGGACAGTCTTGGCGCTGTGAGTTTTGGCTAGAGTGGCGGCAAGGGGGACCGCCACTTCCAAACTCTCTACTTGCTTGTGGCTGTGGTAGCCGACCTGATTGAGCCGCTCGGCAAAGGCGGAGGCCGCTTGACCGATCAGCAGCACCGTCACCGCTTTTTCTTTGATTCGGGCCAGCCAAGGGCCGTCTTCCCCAGTCTTGGGTTCGCCTCCAGCAATGAGGACAACGGGGCCGGTCACCGAGCACAGCCCCACCTCCGCCGCATCGTAATTAGTGGCCTTGCTGTCGTTGATGAAGGTGACGCCTGCCTGGCGGATAATCGGCTCCAAGCGGTGGGGCACACCGGGAAAAGTTCTCACGCCCTGGGCGATCGCCTCGGGTGAAATCCCCGCAAGGTGAGCGGCCGCCACCGCCATCAGCACATTTTGCCGGTTATGCTCTCCGGGCATCGGTAGATCGGCTACCGGCAGCAGCTTCTGGCCCGCTACCCATACCCAGTCTGCTTCGATCACTGCTGTGGCGGCAGCCGCCGTAATGGCGCTTACCTCGGGCTGGGCCGTTACCCAATGGGCGTTCGGCCAATCCTCATGACGCTGG
>JBCCAG010000831.1:0-2065 GCA_039814955.1 Cyanobacteria bacterium P01_A01_bin.135 | reverse complement strand
TGTACAGGGTCTCCCCATCCACCACGCTGTCCGGCCGCGAAAAGTAGATCATCTCAAACACGCACAGTTTACGGCTGGGCTCAGACCACTGCACCGACGTTACCCCCGCATCGTCAATCCACACCAGCTCACCGGGCTCGACATTGCGGATGAACCGAGCGCCGATGATATCTAGGGCGCAGGTCTCAGAAGCCAGCACATAGCGCTTGGTGTCGGGGAGCTGGCCTAGGACCAGGGGGCGAATGCCATTGGGGTCTCGGGCCCCCATGACGCCGGTGGATGTCGCCATGGTGAGGCTAAAGGCCCCCTGGCAGCGCTTTAGCGCCGCCGTTGTCGCCGCAATCCAGCCCTGGCCCTGGTCCACCGCTTCCGCGATCGCTAGGGCAATCATTTCTGAGTCGGTGGTGGTCTGCGGGTCTACCCCTGTCTTCAGCTCCTGCCGCAGCTCGTAGGCATTTACCAGGTTGCCGTTGTGGGCCAGCGCAAAGGGGCCGCGATTGGTTTCCACCATGACGGGCTGGGCGTTGGCCTGGTGGCTAGATCCGGTGGTGGAATAGCGGGTATGGCCGATGGCGAGCCGTCCCGGCAGCGTACCGAGAATTTCTTCGTCGAACACCTGATTCACCAGACCAGAATTCTTGTGTAGATGAAGAATCTTACCGTCAAAGGTGGCAATGCCGGCAGCCTCTTGGCCCCGGTGCTGTAGGGCAAATAGGCCAAAATAGGTTAGTTTGGCAACGGCGTCTTCGGGGGAATAGATGCCGAAAACGCCGCAGGCCTCCTGGGGCTTATCCTCGTCGGGGTCTACCCCATCTCCAGCGGCAAACGGGTGGGGTAGACTAACGTGCTCTATGGAATCAGCAGCTGGGTGCGGGTGGCGCAGTGAAGACATGGAATTACGGGTGGCTAGGGTAGGCGGGGGTGGAGCGCGGACGGTCAGCAGCGACGGGGAGGCGCCGCTGCATTCAAAACGGCAATCTCGAAAGGCAGTGGGATCAGTCAGCGGATAGGGGGTAAGCTTAGACAGTAGCGGTTGCAGTCACTCGGCATTGGGGCATAGCAGCGGGCCGCTAGCGCGGTATTAGCCGCTTATGGCCAGGCCAAGGCTGACCAGATCAAAACCTAGCCGAGACCAACGCCACAGCGCGATCGCCACATCAAAAGCAGAGTAAGAGCAGGAAATTAATCGGCAGAGCTAGCATTTGGTAGCCTAAGCGACCAGTTTAAGGATTCGTTAACGCGGTCACCTTTACAGTACCGTAACAGAGCCAATCATAGCCAGAGGCATAGCTAGGGAGATACCCACTTTAGTGAGAGGTTATTTGTCTGCTGCGCGGCCCTCGGCCATGCGCCGCGGGATGGCATTACGCCAGCGATCGCCCATATCTTCCAGGCTGGCCTCAATCAGTGCCTTGCCGTCGCTTGTGAGAATTCTCAGGGGTGCACCTTCGGGCCCTACCTGCCCTAGGCGGCTCCAGTCATCCCCCAGTTGGCTCGTGAGGTAGGCTTCCCAAGCGGGAGCCTGATTTGCCACCACCGAGACAATAATTTTCGCGCTGCCTTCTCCAAACAGCAGCTTGTCCCAGCGGTGATCTCCCTGACTGCTGTCTAAAGTAAGGCGAATATCCGCACCGCGATCGCCGCTCAGACAGCATTCTGCCAGCGCCACCGCCAGCCCTCCCTCTGCGCAGTCGTGGGCTGAGCGTACCCAGCCCTGGCGAATCCCTGCCCGGCAGGCATCCTGCACCGCTAGCTCTAGCTCCGCATGTAGCTTCGGAGGCTGGCCCGCCACGGTGCCGTGCAGGGCCGCCAAATATTCCGTCCCGCCCAGGGTCAATCCCCCGGTGTTAATGGGACGGGCCAAATCCGCTCCCAAAATATAGATGGCATCTCCCTTTTGCTGCCATCCCTGCCCCCTAGCCTGGGCAAATTGAGGCAATAGTCCCACCATGCCTACTACCGGAGTTGGGTAAATGGGCTGAGGCTGACCTTGTGCGTCCAGGGTCTCGTTATATAGAGACACATTGCCGCCGGTCACTGGGGTATTAAAGGTGCGGCAGGCCTC
>JBCCAG010000833.1:0-2057 GCA_039814955.1 Cyanobacteria bacterium P01_A01_bin.135 | reverse complement strand
TTGACGCCGATAACCAGGCCAATAAAGGAGCAGGTCACCACGAGGGCCCGCCACACGCCTAGCCAGGGGCGGCGGCTGTAGTAGCGGGCGATCGCCCGCGGGTCATAAACTTTTAGCGCGTCCAGAGGGTGTCTCACAGGGGCATGTCCTTCAGCAGTCCGACAGCGACACATCTACTGCCCGCTCGTCGCGAATCGCCCAGAGCCATTGCCCCAGAACCGCCGCTGAGAATAGACCTTAGAAGCATCTTCTAATTATTAGTATAATAAAGTACAAAAAATTTCATACGTCTCTTGACAAATATTATTGGTTCACGCTAACACTTTGTGCGCATAGACTGTAGCCCCGCCACAGGCGCTGACGGTCCGTGGCAGGGCATAACGGCGCCTCCTTGGCGTCATCCTCAACTGGCGTAAGCCTCAACCGCCGCCACTAGCTGGGCGGTCCAATGTTGCACCAGTTCGTCGCTAGCCGCCTCCACCATCACCCGAATTACCGGCTCGGTGCCAGAGGCGCGAATCAACACCCGACCATCGTCCCCCATGGCAGCTTCGGCAGTGGCAATAGCCGTCTGTAGGGCGGGGTCCTGGTCCCAGGCGCGGCGGCGATCGCAGCAGTCGACCCGCACGTTTTTGAGCACTTGGGGATAGGTCTGGAAGCTTTGGTCAACCAAGGTCGCCAAGCAATGGTCCGCCCTATGGACTAGGGCAGCCAGGTGAAGGGCGGTTAGGGTACCGTCCCCCGACACGCTGTAGCGAGGGCAGAGCACATGGCCCGACTGCTCGCCGCCCAGCTGCGCGCCCCGGCGGTTCATCTCCGCCTGCACGTACTGGTCACCGACTTTGGTGCGCACAAAGGTGCCGCCTTGGCGCTGCCAGGCCCGCTCAAAGCCCAGGTTAGACATCACTGTGGTAACGATGGTGCTGTCGGCTAGCTGGCCACTTTTCCGGAGGGCGATGCCCCACAGGTAGAGAATGTAGTCGCCATCTACAACGCGGCCTTGATTATCGACAGCGATCACCCGATCCGCGTCGCCATCAAAGGCAAAGCCCACATCTGCCCCCAGCGCCACCACCGCTTCTGCAAGGGCTGCCGGATGGGTAGAGCCGCAGTTGACGTTGATGCGATCGCCGTCTGGGCTGGCGTGTAGGCAGTGGACGGTAGCACCGAGCTGCCGGAAAGCAGCGGGGGCGGTATGGGCGGAAGCTCCCCAGGCCAGGTCCAGCACGACGGTAAGGTCCTGCAAAGATGGGAGGGGGGCACACAAGCTAGTCAGATACTGGTCCACTAGCTCGGGATGGCTGCTGTACTTGGCCCACTGGGGTAGAGGCATGACGGGGCGGCTAGTTCCCTCGGAATCTTGACAAGCCTCCCGTAGGGCGGTCTCAATCTGGCGCTGCCGGTCCACCGACAGCTTAGCGCCACTACCATCGAAGAACTTGATGCCGTTGTCCTCAGGCGGGTTATGGCTGGCGGAAATCATCACGCCCCCCAGCGCCTCGGTAGTTTGGGCGAGGTGAGCGACAGCGGGGGTAGGGCAAAGGCCGAGGTCGAGCACCTCACAGCCAGCGGCGGTGAGGCCGGCGGCCAGGGCGGTTGCCAGCACTTCGCCGGAGTTGCGAGAGTCGCGGCCCAGAATAATTTTGGGAGAGGCACTGTCAGGGGCGGCCTCTAACAGGGTGCGGCCGGCCCAGAAGCCAACCTGGACTGCGAGGGCGGGGGTCAGGCGGTCTCCGTAATGGCCCCGAATGCCGTCGGTTCCAAATAGGCGATCGCTGGGAAGGTCCAGCGGGGCCCAGATTTGAGGGCCCTCCGGGTCGACCGGGCTGTGCTGTAAACTTGGCGGCGTCAGCGATAAAATCATTGCAATCACACTCCACACATCACACAGTGGAGCATATCACTTCTGTAAATAATTCTTAAAGACTATGTCTAAAAATCTTAGGCATATTGACATTCCTGCTCCGATAGAGGTAGGCCAGTTGACAGGGTGTCTGTCGTGGCCGGGCGGGGCGATGCCGTCAGGCTTCTAGAGAATAGTCAGTCTTATTCCATAC
>JBCCAG010000027.1:0-14675 GCA_039814955.1 Cyanobacteria bacterium P01_A01_bin.135 | reverse complement strand
AGATAACAGCTTCAATTTGAGTACGGACCCGGCCAACGCGCTCTTGAGGAGATTCATCTTGAAACCAGGCCTCAATGCAGAACAGGGGGTCATCATAGTTATTGACCTGCACAGCGTGACTGGTTAACGTACAGCCGCCAGCATTATCCCTATCCACGCCCTCCGTAACCTCTAAGGGGGGCACATCTTCGCGCAGCTCCTCATCAGGGCTGGAAACGACAGCACCAGCGGCTTCAGGGGCCGGGGGGCTCGACTCAGCTTGTGAAGAGGGCAGTGTCGCGGGTTCCGGTGGTGGCGTCTGTGCCCCAGCCTGCCAAAACGGAGCGACAGCGCTACAGAGTACCGCTGCGAGTAGCGCCGCAATAAACCATCGGAAGTAGCGGCGGCACAGTCGCCACCCTTCCGTCTCCCCAGTCATTTACTGCTGGCCATAGAGTGCCTGCTGGCTCGCCGCCATGGCCCGCACCACCCAAGCCGGATCAACCCAGCTTCCCTCATACTTGAGACCCCAGTGCAGGTGGGGCCCCGTGGTGCGGCCTGTCATCCCCACCCGGCCAATGGGGTCCCCCGCCGCCACTGTTTGCCCTTCCACCAGGCTGAGGCCCGCCTCGCGGTCCACCAGGTGAGTTTTGCCGCTATGCACCTGGGCGTAGCCGCTCATGTGGCAGTAGATGTGGGTCCAGGCCCCAGACTCAATCACGATAGAAGTGCCGCAGTTGCTGCCGTCGCTGATCTCCACTACGGTGCCCGTCCACCAGCTGCGGATGTAGCTACCCACTGGGGAGGCAATATCCAGGCCGTAGTGAAATTCCTGACCGTAGCCCCCCGTGGCTGAAGCGCGGTAGCCAAAGGGTGAGGTGTAGGCCTGAAAGTTCTCTACCGGGAAGGAGGCCCCCGCCCATACTAGAGCCGCGAGCCGGGCCGGGTCGGCGTCGGTAACAGCGTCTTCTGCCGCTTTGCCCTGGGCAGAATCGATAGCCAATTGGGGCTTGGCGGCGCTAGCGGGGCCAGCGGCGGTGGACTCAGTAGCGGTGGGCCCAGTGGTGGTGGGCTCAGCGCTAGCGGGCTCAGCCACCTTACGCACCGGCAGCGGTAGCCGCTGGTGGGTTTCCGCTTCGAGGTGGCGCTCACTGAGCTCCCGGTGGATATCAGCGGCAGCGATGCCTGGCAGGCTCAGCCCTAGCAGCAGCATTAGCTTGGCGGCGCGGCGCAGGTGCCGGCGTCCTTGCAGCTTGGGCAAACGTGACAGGTGCGATCGCAAAATAGATAGCGGAGATGGGGCCATGGGGGTAGGGCTCTGTCGAAAGGGGTAGGGCTCTGGGCGAATTTTAGCCAAATCTTTCCCGTAAATGCTAGAGGGGAAGCCCATATCTAACGATATTTTTAAGTAAACGCGGGGCTTAAACCGGATATGCTACCAATTGCTGCTCAAGACTGCATTAAGGGCTGCTGGAGCTAGCAGCGTACTCGGGCCGGAGCACAGACATGATAATTAGCGACCCATAGTCACCATTGGGGGATTTGTAGCAGTCCCGCAGGGTACCCTCCTCCACAAATCCCGACGTGCGATACAGGGTTTGGGCCCGCTGATTAAAGGGCTTCACGTCTAGCCACAGGCGGTGGGCTCCGTAGGTGTCAAAGGCCAGGGACTTTACCTGGGCGATCGCCCAGCGTCCGATGCCCTTACCCTTCTCGGTGACGACAATTCGGCGTAGCTGAATGCTCTGGTTAGAATCCTGCAGGCCGGTCAAAATCAGATAGCCTACCCGCTTCTCTCTGTGACTTGGGGCTGCCTCTAAGTCGCTCCAAGCAATAACAAAATGCCCCAGATTCGGATCGGCGATCGCCTGGCGGTGTTCATCCCGCGTCCACTGCATGATGTAAGGAAGGTTGGCTGGGTCTGACTCCGCCGCTAGCACATAGTCCAAGTCATCATCGGTGGTGGGCCGCAGCCATAGGGAAGGGTTCATGATTGACCGAGGAAGAGGAGCGCAGTGCCCTAATTTAAGCGATCGCGCGCGATTGACTGTTGCGCAAGGCGATTGCTTTAGTATAGACAGGCAACCTAACGCTTCAGCGAATGCTTGTGGGGTAGCCGTACCTCTGGGATTGGTAAAGGCCCATGAACTTCAGCGAGATACTGGATGCCAAGCGAGAGAGCATCGTTGAGCAGTGGATTAATGCCGTATTCGCCGATCGGCAGATTGAGGTGACCGACGAGCTTAGCTTGCAGAGGTCTGAACCTGCCGAGATTGCCCGGGAGTACCGTCTGTTGCGCACGATTATCTTTCCCGCTCCCCGTGACAGCTACGTTTACTGACGGCGCTCTACTTAAACCGCTAGAAGATACGCTTTGATTACAGGCTTGAAGCAAACTCTGTAGTGGCCAGCGCCTGAACAACTTCGTCGTAGTTGACAACTAACTCTTCCAACTTCTCTGCGTTTTGCTTTCTGAGGCTAATTTGACTGACATCAATATCGTCTATGCCTAGAAATGATTCCAGTTTCTGAAAGACCTCTCCAGGATTTTGCACCATATCTTCATAGACGACTTCTAGGATGTCGTGGGCCTTGAATCGCTCTCTCGCTAGATGCTCTTGGTTCTGGATAAACCGAAGTTGACCGACTAAAGTAGAAGCATCGAGACGCACCTTTTTTTCATTAGCTGGTAGCGTCTGGTTTGTTGATTGCCACCTATCAGTCTTGAGCGCAATCTGCTGAGATACAACTGTCCGCAGTCGATTTTCTCGGGTGAGGTGAATGACTTTTAAGTCTTTATGGGCTATTAGCTTTGTCCATTCGTCGTCTGTGAGGTGATAGTAAAAAACTTTGAAGCCCACAGCTTTTGTGCCTTTCCGCTTTTTACCAAACACTTCAGAGAAGATTGACGCGAAGTTTTCTCCCTTTGTTCGCTGTTTACTCGAAAATATTTCGTGGTGAGTCTCAATCGCTTCCGAACTCCTCAAGCCAGCGAGTAGATAGTTAGATCCCGTTCTGGCATGCGCAATAATAGCAAACTTCTGATACTCATCGTGACCGAATAGCCCGTAGTAGGCCTGCTTAAGCCTCTGCTTAATATCTGAGTTCATCTGCAAAATTTTTATTGTTGAGTAGAAGGCAAGTCAACGCACTTCTGACCTCTCATTCAGGTTTTCGCTGCTTGTATCCGGAAGCCCAGGCCCCCTATTTTGATAGCTACCCTGGAAGAGCTTTGGTAAGGCGTGAGCAGCGTCCCGGTCATTGTGTCTTTGGCAGAAGCTATGCTAGCGACTCGCTCCACATAGCTAGCGCTTCTCCTTACGGAACCCTAAGAAAAGCTAACAACAGCCGATCCAGATAGAAAACGCAGTACCCTTTATGGGAAGTAGCCTCAGCTACCGTCTCTTGTCCAGCAGCTCTATCTCACAATGACACAAGCGATTGAATCTATCCTTCAAGAGCAGCGGCGCTTTCCCCCCAACGCCGAATTTTCTCAGCAGGCCTACATCAAGAGTCAGGCAGACTACGAAAAGCTTTACGAGGAAGCCAAGGCTGACCCCGCCGCCTTTTGGGCCCGGCTCGCCAAAGAAGAGCTGCATTGGTTTGAGCCCTGGGCTCAAGTCCTGGACTGGCAACCGCCCCATGCCAAGTGGTTTGTGGGCGGCAAACTCAACATCAGCGACAACTGCTTGGATCGCCACCTGAAGACCTGGCGCAAAAACAAGGCGGCGCTGATTTGGGAAGGGGAGCCCGGCGACTCGCGCACCCTCACCTACGCCCAGCTCCACCGGGAGGTCTGTCAGTTTGCCAACGTGCTGAAGCAGCTCGGCGTGGGCAAGGGCGATGTGGTGGGCATCTATATGCCTATGATTCCTGAAGCGGCGATCGCCATGCTTGCCTGTGCCCGCATCGGAGCGCCCCACACCGTTGTATTTGGGGGCTTTAGCGCCGAGGCCCTCCGCGATCGCCTCAACGACGGCAAGGCCAAGGTGGTGATTACTGCAGACGGCGGCTTCCGCAAGGATAAGGCGGTGCCGCTGAAGCCGCAGGTAGATAAGGCCCTGGAGGACGGCGCAGCCCCAACGGTAGAGCATGTGGTGGTGGTGCAGCGCACCCAAGAAGCCATTGAGATGGTAGAGGGCCGCGACCAGTGGTGGCACGAGCTGCAGCAAGGCGTTAGCGCTGACTGCCCCGCCGAACCCATGGACAGCGAAGACATGCTGTTCATCCTCTATACCTCTGGCAGCACCGGCAAGCCCAAGGGGGTGGTGCACACCACCGGCGGCTACAACCTTTACACCCACATGACCACCAAGTGGATTTTCGACCTCAAAGACGACGATGTCTACTGGTGCTCGGCGGATGTGGGCTGGATTACGGGCCATAGCTACATCGTCTACGGGCCGCTGTCCAATGGGGCGACGGTGGTCATGTACGAAGGGGCTCCCCGCCCCTCGGCTCCTGGCTGCGTGTGGGACATCATCGAAAAGTACGGCGTCACCATTCTCTACACCGCGCCCACCGCCATCCGCGCCTTCATCAAAATGGGGGACGAGCACCCCAACGCCCGCGATTTATCCTCCCTGCGGCTGCTGGGCACGGTGGGTGAGCCCATCAACCCGGAGGCCTGGATGTGGTACCACCGGGTGATCGGCGGCGAGCGCTGCCCCATTGTCGATACCTGGTGGCAAACGGAGACCGGTGGCATCATGATTACGCCGCTGCCGGGGGCCATCCCCACCAAACCGGGCTCCGCTACCCGGCCCTTCCCCGGCATTTTGGCGGATGTGGTGGACACCGAGGGTAACCCGGTGGACAGCGACAGCGGCGGCGGCTACCTGGTGGTGAAGCACCCCTGGCCCAGTATGCTGCGCACCGTCTACGGCGACGACGCTCGCTTCCGCCGCACCTACTGGGATCCCATTGCCCCGAAGGACGGCCAGCATTTCTACTTTGCTGGAGATGGGGCCCGCAAAGATGCAGACGGCTACTTTTGGGTGATGGGCCGGGTAGACGATGTGATCAATGTGTCGGGCCACCGTCTGGGCACCATGGAGATCGAGTCGGCGCTGGTGTCCCATCCGGCGGTGGCGGAGGCGGCGGTGGTGGGCCGGCCCGATGATTTGAAGGGAGAAGATATCTTTGCCTTTGTCACCCTAGAGGGCAGCGCCGCAGCGGGGGATGAGTTGAAAAAGACGCTGCGGGACCATGTCGCCCAGGAGATTGGCCCCATCGCTAAACCCGGCGATATTCGCTTCACCGACGCCCTGCCCAAAACCCGCTCCGGCAAAATCATGCGGCGGCTGCTGCGGGCCTTGGCGGCAGGCCAAGAGGTATCGGGGGACACCTCTACCTTAGAGGACCGCTCCGTCCTCGACCAGCTTCGTCAAGGGGAATAGGCGCCGCTAGGCCCATACCGCTAGCGGATTTGGCTAAGCGCCACCCGCTGCTGCAGCTGCTGGTATAGGGCCTCAAGCTGGGTAATGTTGTCTTTCAGGGTGTAGCGCTCCATCACTCGCTCTCGGGCCAATTGCCCCAGGCGGCGCGTCAGCTCAGGTTGGTCGCGGCACAGCGGCAGCAGCGTCTGTAGCTGGGTGGCCACCCGCTGGGCCGTCAACACAATGCCTGCCCCCCGCTCTAGCACTTCCCCATCCGCCCCCACGTCGGTGGCAATGCAGGCGGTCTGGCAGGCCATGGCCTCTAGCAGCGATAGCGACAGTCCTTCTACCAGGGAGGGCAAAATGAACACGTCTGCCGCCCGTAGAATCTCGATGCGGCGGCGCTCATCGGCAACAAATCCTAGCCAAGCAATGCTCGGGTCCTCTCCGTACAGGGCTTTCAGCATCGCTTCTAGCGGGCCGCCGCCCATGATCACGAGTTTAGAAACCGGGCCCATGTCGCTGTGCCTCCAGGCCCGCAGCAGGGCCTCGACGTTCTTTTCGAGGGATAGCCTTCCCTGGTAGACGAACAGCCGTTCAGCCTGGAACTGCGCTTTTTGGTAGGTAATGCCCGGCGAGTACTTGCTGGCATCCACGCCGTTGGGGATGACGCTGATTTTGGCGCTAGGCACACCTAGGCGATGCAGCAACTGCCGCTGCACCTCTGAAAAGACGATTACCCGGTGGTACTCTGCCAAGAAAGGAGCATAGATTTGATAGGTAAGCTGCTGCGTATTTGAGGTAAAGTTACGGCGCTGCGCGTCAAAGGCCGGGTGAAAGGTGGCTACAAGGGGCAGCCCAAGCTCCGCGCAGATCTCAGGCAGCTTGAAGTCTAGCGGAGATAGCGCTAGGGAGGCATGGACGACATCAGGCCGCAGCTGCCGCAGCGCCTCCTTTAAGATGCGGCTAGAGCGCAGGGAGGGAATGGTGTAGATTTGGGACTTGTAGATGTAGGGTAGGGAGACTTCGCTAAAGTCATCGTTACCCTGGGAGCTTGACTCGGGATCGCCTTCGCTGGCGCTGAAGTGAAAGAAGCTGACTCGATGTCCCCGGTCAAGCAACGCATTTGTTGTTTCCCGACCGTAGGTGACGTTGCCGCAAAACGGCAGTTTCTTTCCGAGCCAAGCGATATGCATTCAAAATCAATAACCGGAACAGCCCAATGTGTTGCAGGATCTAGCTTACAGAGGCCGAAACTCTCGATCCAATACGGGAACTATACCAGGTTAGCAGTCCTCCAGTAATCACAATTAAGGATAACCCCAGCAGAACGACGCTGAGGCCGAAAAAGGTTTCCGCGATCCCCGCCAGGGCAAGGGGCAGACTCAGGGCAATGTTGATGGCGTTGTTCTGCAGACCAAATACCTTACCCCGCATCGCTTCTGGGGTTTTATCTTGAATCGTGGTCTGCATGGGAATGCCCACACAGGCGGCAAACAGACCTAGGAGCGTAATCAGCGCCAATGTAGGAACAAGCTGCTGGGTGAATAGAGATAGCCCGGCCAAGCAGCCCGCCATGCCAAAAGATCCTAAGACACTGAGCTGATCGCGGGCGAAGCGCTGACCAAACTGACCAATCAAACCCGCGCCCACCGCCATGCCAATACCGGCTGACGCCAGCAGAAAGCCAAACTGGTCAGCATCGATCGCTGGCATCACCTCCGCGAGACGGACCGCCAACACCGCTAGGGCCGCAAACACTGAGAACAGCACCACCAGCTGAGCGATCGCCGCCCGCACCGGAGGATGATCCCCCAGATAGCGCAGACCATCCCGCATATCGGCCCACAGGCGCGTCAGCGGCGAATCTTGGCTCTCGCCGTCAGTCGCTACCAGTTCGTTATCCCCTACCAGCAGCAGTAGGCCCCCCGCCAGCAGGTAGCAGCCGCCCACCAGGATGGCTTTGCCCGAGGGAATCCCTAAACCGCTAGCAATGCCATCCACCAGATTGAGCAGCGGTTCTCCTAGGGCAAACCCCACGATGACAGCAACCATCATCGTTGTGGTGTAGAGCGAGTTGGCCGGCAGCAGGTTGCGGCGCTTGACAATTAAGGGAATGATCGCCTGCTCAGCGGGGGCGAAGAACTGGGTCAGCGTCGATACCGCAAAGGTAACCGCTAGCAGCGCCAAAAAACCGATGGGGACCTCACCCACAAACCCCCACCCCTGGGTGGACCAAATCAGCACAGGCAGCACCATCACCAGGGCTCCCCGCAGCAGGTTGGTGATTACCAGCACCGAGCGCTTCGACCACCTGTCGACTAGAACGCCTGCCAAAAACCCAAACAGCACCGCCGGGATAGTAAACACAATCATCAGAGAGGAGACCCAACCGCTGATGGTCTGGGTCCCCGTTTGAAACTGGCTGGAGATGATGGCGATCATCAGCACCAGATAAATCTTGTCGGCAATCTGAGAAAAAACTTGGCCCGTCCAAAGTGCCAAGAAATTGCTGTTTTTCAGTACCGGCAAGATGCCGCTCGGCGCAGGGGATTGAGCAACATCGGGCGCGGCGATCGCGTCAGCGTGATCGTGGGAGCTATCCGGCATGGAGGATTGGGGCAAGCCCTGAAGCGGTAGCTCACGGGTGGCCGGCAAGCGGCTTAGGGAGCGTTACGCAGTTGGGCAATAGCCAGGATTATCTTTCCTTATTAAGGTAGCGCTTAATGGAGCTCCTGCGGAATTAAAAGCAGGACTCAATCAGCGATGCTGAATGGATGGTTTTGTCCACGTGGTACTGGAGGTACTGCCGCAGCGTTCGCTCTAGGGATAGCCAAATGGCCGTATCTACCTGGGCTTGGGAATAGCCCAGCACCTCAGCGGCAATCGCGGGCAGTAAGGTCCCATCGGGCTGCAGCAGGCTAGCGCGGGAAAGCTGCTGCAAGAGCAGCAGCGGCAGCGCCGTCAAGCGGCTGTAGAGCTTGGGCATAGATCTTGGAGAGCTAGACGGTTCCTCGGAGCTAGCATCGCCAGCCGCCGGGCTGGGGGGAGGAGACGCCTCAATGTGAAACGCCCCTCCTACGCTGGGGGCAAAGCCCACCCGCCAATCGGGGTTTGAGAGCTGGGGCTTTAGGGGCTGTTGGGTGAGGCAGCAGGTATGCACTTGGGGAGCAATGCCGTCCAGCGCCAGCAAGTGAAAAATGCCGTGGACGAGAAACGCTGGCGTGGCGTTGGGAACGCAGGCGTCTAATCGCTCTAGATGCTCCTGCAGCAGAGAGAACAGTTCGGCTTGGGGCTGCTGACTCAGAGCCTGACAGAGGGCCAGCTCGGCCAGATACTGACCAGCGGTGAGCTTGCCGAGGTTTTGGCTGAGCTTGGGGAAAGAACCGAGGCTATCGGCCTGAAGAATTTTGTCTAAACTGCGGCCCCGCGTCAATAAGAGCTGGTTGAGCACGAAGATGCCGCTGCGGCCCCGTAGCCGCGACTGATGCTTGCGGGCTCCAGGCGCGATCGCCCGCACCAGCCCCTGCTCCGGCGTCAATATTGTCAGTAAGCGATCGCTCTCTCCAAACGGCGCGCTCTTGAGAGTGATGCCTGTCGCTTTATAGGTACCGCTCATACAGGCCTTTGCAAAACAGGTTCACGAGGTAGCATCTAGGGCTTGGAGCTGGCGGATCAGCTCAGGGCCACGGGAGGTGCCCAGCCGCGTCGCCCCTGCCTGCACCAAGCGAATTGCTTGCTCGGCGGTGCGAATCCCCCCCGAAGCCTTAATGCCGGCGCGATCTTTGGTCAACTGCTTGAGAAACTGCACCTGCTCTAGGGTCGCCCCGCCGAACCAGCCCGTACTCGTCTTCAAAAACTCCGCTCCCGCATCTAGGCAGGCATCCACCGCCATCTCGATCTCCGGCGGCGTCAGCTGAGACATCTCTAAAATGGCCTTCACCGGCCGACCCGTCGCCTCACAAATCTCCGCCACCTCCTGGTGCAGGGGCTCAATCTGGCCCTGCTTTAACCAGCTTCGGTTAATCACCACATCTAGCTCGGTAGCGCCCTGGTCTACGGCCTCTTGGGCTTCGTAGAGCTTAGTCGCGGCGGTGGTAGCTCCGGTGGGAAAGCCAATCACCGCGCAAACCTGCGGCGACTTGCTGCCCAGATATTCGACGGCAAGCCGCACATGCATCGGGTAGACACAGACGGCCGCAAATCCATAGCGCTCTGCGGCTGAGCAGCAGGCCTTAAGCTGCTCGTCAGTGCTGGCTGGGTCAAGCAGCGCCTGGTCGATCAATGGCGACAGATCAATCGCCTCAATTTGGCTAGCCATGCTGCCCCCTAGCGCCGGGAATCGCGATCGCGGCGGCGGCGATCGCGCCACTCAACAGCCGTCAAATAGACCATGCCTCCCGTTACCAGAATTAGCATAGACAGGGCCACCAGCCCCAGAGCGCCAAGAAAAATCGTCTGTGGGCTAACGCCGTCAAGGTTGAACGCCATTGCCAGATTAAACATCAAACATCAAAAAGGGCTCTGCCCCAAAGGTAGCCATGCTCAAAGGGGGGCACGGCGGCGCTTTGCCAGCCGCACCGCTCTCAAAAAACCTAGAGCCCGTTACGCGCCCAGACCACCATCGAAATAGAAAATGTGAACAGTACCAGTAGAGAAACCCAGCCGAGCGTCAAAATGTCCATATTTGTGAAATCGCTTATGTAGAAAGGCCATGCCGTTTAGGAGGGCAGTGGCCGCAGTTTCCATCATATCTCTAATAGGCCCACTCCCTTAGGCCATCGCCGATTATGTTAAGAATTGCGCCAATATATTGCAAACAGTTAAACTCTTTCCAGATAAGGCCAACTTTTAGGCTAAGGAGATTTAGACCCGGCAGGAGCTAAATACTTCAGCATCACATTACGTCTCCTAGCCCTACAAGGCATTGGGGCTATAGGCACACTGTAGACTGTTGAAGGAAAGGTTGAGGTCACCTTGTCAGCAAACCTGAGCGTAATTGAGGCGAAATTCTATGGCTAACGAGGAACAGCTCGCTCTTCTGAAAAGAGGCGTCGCGGAGTGGAACCAATGGCGCGCCAGTAACCCTGAAGTGACGCCAGATTTAAAGGGGGCGCTGCTCACCCAGGTCAACCTGCGCAGCGTCAACTTAAGCGGCGCTTTGTTAGCGGGCGCTAACTTTGTAGGCTCCGGATTGGAAGAAGCTAACCTAGCGGGCGCTGACCTCACCCAGGCCAACCTCAGCGGAGTGGACTTCAACGGTGCCACCCTCAACCGCGCCGTTTTGACCTCGGCCAATCTACTGGGGGCGTACCTCGGCAGCGCCACCTTGATCGAAGCTGACCTCAGCTACGCTGCCCTCAACCGCGTTGACCTGACGCGCGCCGACCTCAGCCGCGCCACTTTGAAGCAGGCCAGCGTCATCGGCACAGACTTAACGCGGGCGAACCTTGCTGACACCAACCTGGAGGCGGCCAACCTGAGTCGCACCGAGCTAGGGCGCGTCGATCTATCTCGAGCCTGCCTCGCAAGCGCCAACTTAAACAATGCCCGCCTCCTGAGCGCCACCCTAGTGGCGGCCAACTTAAGCGATGCCAACTTGAGCAACACCCGATTCAACCGGGCTGACCTCTCTCAGAGCCAGTTGAACCGGGCTAACTTAGAAGCCTCGACCCTGATGGGGGCCAACCTAACCGGGGCAGACCTCAGCGGCGCTAACCTCGCCAACGCTAACCTCAGCGGTGCTAACCTCAGCGACGCCCGTATGGACGGCACGGTTTTAGATGCGGCTACCCTCAATAACGCCACCATGCCAGACGGCTTGCTAAGCCATTAATGTAGCCAGAAGGTAACTAGAGCGGCTGACCGTGATCGCGGGGACCAGGCTGCGCCATCACCGCAGGGGCTTCTTGGATGCCGGAGAGCGGACCCTGGCGCTGCTGATAGGGTAAGGTTTGTTGACTGGCGAGGGCCTCCAAATCCGCCGCCATCACCGTCTGGGGCTGTTCCCCCAGCAGGCTGGCAACCGATTCACCCTGCTGATTTAGAAATACAAAGTGGGGGATGCCGTCGATGCGATAGGCGGTCATCTCGGGAAGCCACTTGTCGTTGTCTACATTGAGCATCACAAAGTCGATGCGATCGCCGTACTCGGCCTTGAGCGTCGCCATATCGGGGGCCATGGCCTGGCAGGAGGTGCACCAGTTGGCGTAGAACTCGATCATTGAGGGGCGATCGTTGGTGAGGGCGGCATCGAGGGGTACCGACTCCGCCGCTAGGGCCGCTAGACTAGTAGAGGAGGCCGGGCTCCTGAGGCCAATGACAAGGGCCACACTGAGAATAACTGCCGCCACCGCAATTACAGCGTTGCGGAGCCGTTGGCTGAGGGCAACAGCAGCAGAGCGGTCTTCGAGCGGATTGGTCATGGTGGCGGCGATCGCAAGCAAACTAGCAACGCCTACTAGTATCGCCGATTTTCACCGGGCCTGCCGGAAGGACATTACGTAACCCTGCCATGTGCGGAAGATTTACCCTAAGGGCCTCCGGTGAGGCGATCGCAGCGGCCTTTGATCTGAATGAAGTTCCGGATGTTGAGCCGCGCTACAATATCGCCCCTAGCCAGTCGGTTCTAGCGGTGACGACGAGCGATCGCCAGACCCGCTACCTGCGCTGGGGGCTGGTGCCCCACTGGGCCAAAGATATCAAGATTGGCTACCGCCTCATCAATGCCCGGGCAGAGACCGCAGCGGAAAAGCCGTCGTTTCGCCAGGCTTTTCGGCGGCGGCGCTGCCTGGTGTTGGCGGACGGCTTCTATGAATGGCAGCGGCCCACCACCGACCGCAAGCAGCCTTTCTACTTCTATCAGCCCCACCAGCCGCCCTTTGGCTTCGCTGGGCTGTGGGAAACCTGGCAGGACCCAGACAATCAGCCCCTGCAGTCCTGCACCCTGCTGACGGGGCCAGCCAATGACGACGTTGCCTCAGTACACCACCGGATGCCGATCATCCTGGCCCCGGAGGCCTACGACCTGTGGCTAGACGCCGAGACGCCGGTGCCAGCGCTGCAGAAGTTTCTGTCGGAATACCAGGCCCAGCCGCTGCTGGCCCACCCCGTCAGCACAGCGGTCAACAGCCCGCGCCAAGATTCACCGGAGCTAACCGCGCCGCTAGCGAGTCTGTAGCGCCCAAAATTGCCTTGGTAAATTGGCGATCGCAATCAGTCGGTGCAGCGATCGCATAGGCCCGTCACCGTCACTTCGTAGCCCTCGGGGTGGAACGGGGCGTCGATCTCCGCCAAACTGAGGTCTGGAAAGGTGGACCAAGACAGGTCGCTGATGCGCCCGCACTGGCGGCAGATGCAATGGTGGTGGGGCTGCACGTTGGCATCGTAGCGGGCAACGCCGTGCTCTAGTAAGACCTCACGAACTAGCCCCACGTCGCACAGCGTCTGCAGGGAGTTGTAGACCGTCGCTTGAGAAGAGGTGGGGAAATGCTGGTTAATGTCCTCCATCAGCAGCTCCGCTGTGGGGTGATCGCTGCGGGATTTAAGGCTTGCGTAGATGGCGTAGCGCTGGGGCGTCACGCGCAAACCACGGGCCTTCAACTCAGCCGTAATGCCATCAGAATGGGAGGAATTCATGGGGGCACCATCAGTAAACCGTTGGTTTACTATGTTATATCAATATCTACAAACTAGCAAATCTAAAGAAATAATTTTTCTTAGGCTTGACGATGTCTTATTTTAGAACTATTCTAAATTAAAGCCGACTTGACCGTTTTCGGTTAGGCCGGCAGCCGCAATTGACTAGTTAGTGAGGTAATTCATGGCCGTTATTACACGCGTCCCCAACGTTACATTTAAGACCCGCGTCCGCGATGAATCCGTTGAGGGCCCCAACCCATTCCGCTGGCAAGATATGACGACTCAAGAGCTCTTCGGCGGCAAGCGAGTCGTGGTGTTCTCTCTGCCCGGCGCTTTTACCCCCACCTGCTCCTCCACTCACCTGCCCCGCTACGAAGAGCTTCACGAAGAGATCAAAGCTAAGGGCATTGACCAGGTCATCTGCGTTTCGGTAAACGACGCCTTTGTAATGTTCCAGTGGGGCAAGCAGCAGGGCGTTGAGAACGTGTTCTTGCTCCCTGACGGTAACGGCGAATTTACCCGCAAGATGGGTATGCTGGTGGAGAAGACCAACCTGGGCTTTGGTAGCCGCTCCTGGCGCTATTCCATGGTGGTCAACGACATGGAAATTGAGAAAATCTTCATCGAGCCGGACTACGGCGACAACTGCCCTACCGACCCATTTGAGGTGTCCGACGCTGACACGATGCTTGCCTACCTCAAAGGCGCTAACTAGATAGCCTAGGGCCGGTGTAGAATGCTGCATCGGCCCGCCAAGACATCTAGACTGAGTGTGTGAGAGCACTGAGCTCACGCACACTTTTTTCTTTAAGGCATTTCTTTTCGTTGGGCTAGTTGGCGATCGCTAACTAAATCGGGCAGCGCGCTTCTCACCAGTCCCAAATCGCTACGGGTAAGCAGAACTTTTAGGAGCAGGCAGATGGCATACGATTTTGATTACTTCGTAATTGGCGCAGGCTCAGGCGGCATCGCTTCAGGTCGCCGCGCCGCTCAATATGGGGCCAAGGTCGGCATTGCAGAGTACAGCCGTCTGGGGGGCACCTGCGTTAACCGGGGCTGCGTCCCTAAAAAGCTGATGGTCTATGCCTCCCACTTCCCCAACCATTTTGAAGAAGCCACGGGCTACGGCTGGAGCCCGGTGGAGAGCCAGTTCAACTGGACGAAGCTGACCCATGCCGTCAATCACGAGGTGGACCGGCTCAACGGCATCTACCAGCGGATGCTGAATAATGCTGGGGTAGAGGTCTTCCGGGCCCGGGCCAAATTCATTGACCCCCACACCATTCAGGTGGGCGATCGCACCGTGACTGCTGGTAAGGTGCTAATTGCCGTGGGTGGGGAGCCTGACTACCCTCAAATCCCTGGGGTAGAGCATGCTATCACCTCCGACGATATCTTTACCCTGCCGGAGTACCCAAAGCGCATCGTCATCTTGGGCGGCGGTTACATCGGCTGCGAGTTTGCCTGTATTTTGAACGGGCTGGGCTGCGAGGTCACCCAAATCATTCGAGCCGACAAGATCCTGCGGGGGTTCGATGAGGACCTACGCACTGAGATTCAAGAGGCGATGATCAAGCACGGCATCAACCTGCTTACCAATACCAAGGATCTGATGCTGGAGAAGGGGGACCATGGCCTTACCGTCAACGTGATCACGGAAAGTGGCTCAGACTGCGT
>JBCCAG010000137.1:0-7525 GCA_039814955.1 Cyanobacteria bacterium P01_A01_bin.135 | reverse complement strand
TCCGCTCGGTGTTGTTTTCGATCAGCTGGTTGGCGAGCTGGAGGATATTTTCAGTAGAGCGGTAGTTCTCCTCTAGCTTCACCATGGTGCGAGTATCGTCGTCCGGCAGGCGATCGCCAAAGTCCTCCTGGAAGTCCATCAAAATGGTGAAGTCCGCCGCCCGGAACGAATAGATGGACTGGTCGGCGTCTCCCACCACAAAAATGGAGCGGTGGTCCCAGTTGTTGAAGCGCACCGACGACTCGCCGTTGGTGACCAGCAGGCTGATCAGGTCGTACTGGGTGCGGTTGGTGTCCTGGTACTCGTCCACCAGGATGTGGCGAAAGCGGTTGTGCCAGTAGCCCAGCACCTGCTCATTCTGCTGGAACAGCTTCACCGGCACCCGAATCAGGTCGTCGAAGTCCAGAGCGTTGTTCTGGGCTAAGGCCTTTTGGTAGTGGCGGTACACCTCCGCCACCACCCGGCCCCGGTAGTTGTGCTGCTCTCGCTCTAGCTCATCGGGGGACCAGCCCTGGTTTTTGGCGTTGCTAATGGCGTAGCGCACCGAGCGGGGGTCAAACTTTTTGTCGTCCAGGTTCATCTGCCGAACGACGATCTGCTTCACCACCGACTGGGCGTCTGACTCGTCAAAAATTGAAAAGCTGCGGGTCCACTGGTGGCCCTGGTCGTCCCGATATTTCTCGATGTCGAAGCGGAGGATGCGAGCACAAAGCGCGTGAAAAGTGCCGATCCACAGGTGTTTGGTGACGTCTTTGTACACCTGCGATCGCAGCTTGGTCTGCTGGGCCGGGCTGAGGGCCTCGAAGGGCTTGTTGTGCTTGCCCTGGGCCATCTGCTCGGCAAACAGGGTCTCGATGCGGGCCTTCATTTCCTTGGCGGCTTTGTTGGTGAAGGTGACCGCCAGGATATTGCCGGGGTCTACCCGGTGGGTCAATATCAAGTTAGCGATTCGGTAGGTGAGGGCGCGGGTTTTGCCGGACCCGGCCCCAGCGACGACGAGGAGGGGGCCGCAGTGGTGCTCCACAGCCTGGCGCTGGGCAGGGTTGAGTTTGGCGAGGAAGTCAGCCGAGGCGGGCATGGGTGTCGCGGTATGGGAATTATGTGTCGTAGGGGCATCGCTATTGCAATGCCCTGACCCATACAGGGTATCGCATTCATACATGCCATGGGGTTTTGGTGCCGCACGGCGATCGCCCGCGATATATCGGCCCCGTCCCGCACGGCGATCGCCCCCGCGACACATCGGAACGCCCCGGCACGTATCCCGCACACCGGAATGCCCCGACGTATCCCACGCACCGAACCTGTTGGGGCGATCGCCATCAACCCGTATTCCGCATCCCCGCCGCAATCCCGTTCAGCGTCAGCAGCGCCCCCCTCAGCAGCTCCGCCCGGCTGTACCGCGAACGAATCATCCCCGTGGAGGCGCTGGCCTGGTGCTGGCGCAGCCTTTTGAGCAGCGACACCTGCAAAAAGCCCAGCGGAATAATCGTGCTGTTGCGCAGCTGTACTGAACGCTGCAGCTCCGGATCCCCGTCCAGCAGCCGCTCGTGGCCGGTGATTTTCAGCACCAGCTCCCGCGTCAGGTGAAACTCGTCGCCAATCTGCTTAAACAGCCGCTCAAAGCGATCGCGGTCCTCGGGATTACTCAGCTCCTCCACGTAGTGGTGGGCAATCTGCAGGTCCGCCTTGGCTAGGGTCATTTCCACCTTGGAGATGGCCATACGGAAGAACGGCCACTTGTAGTAGAAGTAGCGCAGCAGCTTCAGGTTCTCGGCGCTGTCTTCTTGCAGGAAATCGTTGAGCGCCGTGCCCACCCCGTACCAGGAGGGCAGCAGTACCCGGGATTGGGTCCAGCTAAATACCCAGGGGATGGCTCGCAGGCCTGACAGACCTTTCTTCTTGCCGCCCCGCCGCGCCGGGCGAGAGCTGATCTGCAGCTGGCTGATCTCTTGAATCGGGGTGACCTGGTGAAAGAAGTCGATGAAGTCCGGCTCTTCGTAGATCAAGGCGCGGTAATGGGCCCGCGATCGCATGGCCAGCTCTTCCATGATCTCGTTCCAGGGCTCGATGCCGTCAAAGCCGGTGTTGAGCAGGCTAGCCTGCAGCACCGCCGTGGCCACCGTCTCCAGGTTGTGCAGGGCCAGCTCCGGCAGGTTGTACTTGGAGGCCAGCACCTCCCCCTGCTCGGTAATCTTGATGCGGCCATCGATGCTGCGCCCCGGCTGGGCCAAAATTGCCTCGTAGGCCGGGCCGCCGCCCCGCCCCACGGAGCCGCCCCGCCCGTGAAAGATTCGCAGGGAGACGCCGTAGGGGGATACCGTGTCCTGCAGGGCGCGCTGGGCCTTGTGGATCTCCCAGTTGCTGCTCAAAAAGCCCGAGTCTTTATTGCTGTCGGAGTAGCCCAACATCACCTCCTGCAGGTCCACCGGCGGGGCATTGGGGGAGCGATCGCCCGTTGCTTCCGCGCCACCGGCCAAGAAGGTGCGATACAGGGGCAGGTCCAGCAGCTCTTTCATCACAGCGGGGGCCCGCCGCAGGTCCTCTACGGTCTCAAACAGGGGCACCACCTGGATAGCCCCAATGCCGGTAGCCGGGTCGTAGAGCCCCGCTTCCTTGGCCAGCAGCATCACCTCCAGGATGTCGCTGACGTAGTTGCACATACTGATGATGTAGGTATGGCAGATCTGGGGGCCGAACTCTTGGTGCAGCTTGCGCAGCATCCGCAGGGTGGTCACCGTCTCCCGGGCCGTGTCCGAGAAGGGCATCTCCCCCGGAATCAGGGGACGGCGGGTCTTTAGCTCCGACACCAGCCATTCCACCCGCTCCGCTTCTGACAGTTCGTTGTAGGGACGGGGCAGCACTCCCATGTACTCGGCGATCTCATTGATGGTGTCGGAGTGGCGGGAGCTGTCCTGGCGCACGTCCAGGCGAGCTAGGTTAAAGCCGTAGATTTCGGCCTGGCAGATCAGCTTATCCAACGCGTCGCAGGTGAGCCCGGTTTCGTCAAGGCTGCGGTAGATGAGCTGCAGATCTGCTAGCAGCTCGGCGCCGCTAGCGTAGATTAGCGCGGTGCTATTTTCCGGCAGGTCCGTCTGGGAGAAGTCGCTGGCCTGCAATTGCCGGTTGCGATCGCGGGTGTTCTCTAGTCGCCGCTTAATGTAGGAGAGCTTCAGCCGGTAGGGTTCTTGCCGGAACCGCACCGCATGGGCGTCGTACACATCGGGCATACGGCTTTGGTCCTGCTCTAAGGACTCCAATAGCTCCGGCAGCACATCGCTCCAGTGGAGGCTCAAGCTCAGCAGCTCCGTGAGGTTATCAATTGAGTCGATGTATTTGCCCAGAATCATGTCCCGCTGATAGCAGGCGGTCTTCCAGGTCACCGCTGGGGTAACAGAAGGGTTGCCGTCTCGGTCGGAGCCCACCCAGGAGCCGAACTTACAAAAATCGTAGTGGGGCGGCTTGAGGGTGGGGAAGGTGGCGCTCAGGGCGTTGCGGAACCGGGAGTAGAGCTCAGGAATAGCATCAAACAGCACTTTGTCGAAGTAGTGCAGGGTGAAGTCCACCTCATCCAGCACCGAAGGCTTGAACTGGTGCAGCTCATCAGTGCGCCACCACAGCCGCACCTCCTCCATCAGCCGCTTTTGCACCCCTGCCACCTCGGGGTCGGAGCGATCGCCAGCGGACGCATCAGCGGAGAAAAACGTCTCCAGGTCGCTGTGCCGGGATGGCCGCCTTGCCTCCAGCAGGTCAAGCTCCCGCAAAATATGAACAATGCGTCGCTGCTTGCCCCGGATGGTGTGGCGGACAATTTCCGTGGGGTGAGCGGTGAACACTAGCCGCACGTCTAGCTGGTTGATCAAAGATTGGATGTGCTGCGGCGGGACGTTGAGGCGGCGCAGCTTGGGAAAGATACTGTAAAAGGTCCGGGCCTCTCGCCGCTGGGACAGGGTATTTTGAAGACTGCGCTCTAGGCTCTCCCCCTGACTAACGCCGTCTCCCTCGTCGGAGAGGTGGACCAGGGCAGCATCTGAGGTAAAGAAGGATTGATCGTCCGTTCTACCGACTTGCTCATAGGCCGCGCGGTACTGCTGCTGCTGGCCCCGCTGCTCGTAATGCTGCTCGACGATGTTGATCAGCTGAAAGTAGAGGGCAAAGGCCCGGGTCACGCGGATGGCGTCATTTAGGTCCAGGTTCTCGACCAGCTCTAGCGCTTCTTGACCGCCGACCTGCAGCGCTTGGCCTTCAGGCGAGCACAGAGCCAGCAGCTTCTCTAGCAGCTCGACAAAATCAGAGCCGCACTCCTGCCGAAGGACTGCCTCCCACACGCTCTCCATAGCGTTGAGACGATGGCGAAGCGAGCGCTCCGCTTCAGTAGATTCCACAGTAACGCCTTTGTCACTAGGATACTGGGCTGCAGCATCAGCGCGAGAGACATTTTCAGACGAATGAAGCATAGCCATATTTGCTCAGAACCATCCTTGTAAAGCGGGGCAGTTGAGGGATCGGTAGGGTAGCGCGGTCTCCGACATCTACAGCCCCAACTGTTAGTAGCCATCGATACTTGGCGCAGCGGTTCAGCGCCCATAGGCCAGCCGCTTCCCTGCCAGGAAGTTACCAGCGCTGCTCGCTGCCACCGCAGATCAGCCTAAATATTCGATCTTCTTATAAAGGACTCTACTAGAAAAATCCTAGTGTGCAAATCATTCAGACTAAAGTTGCTTGCCCATGACAGGGAAAACCGTCATGGATTCGTCACAAACTGAGGAGGCTGTTGAAGCTGTAGGGTCCTAGCGCTATAGCCTTGAATTCGTCAGGTTGAGCAGCGGCAGGCGGCTGCCTCGGAATGTCTCTTCCCCCGCCTGCCCGACGCCCTGGATAGCGCTCTCCCAAACCTTGAGGCCTAGCAGTAGGGCAATAACGGGAATGGTCGCAATACTCAGCATCGCGTTTGATCGATTCAGCTTAGAGTCCATATCAGTTGGCCTAGGGATAGGGGTAGAGTAATGGCTGTATAAAGCGCGACCGATTATCAGAGGCGGTTTGTTTGAGGGCGTCGCGGCAAGGGTGTTGAGGTGAGGGCATCAATAGCGAAATGGTGAATACCCGACGTAGCGGCGGAAGGCATCGACAGAGCGCTACCGCTCTCATTCTACCTACTGAGCTATTGTAGACGAGCCACCACCTGACCTGTGGGCTCAGAGCGCGACACTACCCCGTCTTTTGCAATAGTTAGCCCAGCTTAAGACTTGCGCTTCCCGCCAGGGCTAACGAATACTCCTGTACGCTATCCAGGAAAACAAGATTTAAGCCGCCTTCTTCTCGCAATCTGCCACCTGCTTTAAATGCAGGGCAAAGGCCGCCGTCAACAGCGTTAGCACCCCTGTTATCCAGAACGGCGTACTGTAGCTGAAGCTCACCAGTAGCCCCGCTGTTGCTGGCCCAATAGCATTGGAAATACTCAAATAGGAGGCGTTGATGCCCATTACCTCTCCCTGCTCCCGCTCCCCACTGTTGGTGCTTAAGATAGAGCTAATCAGCGGCATGGGGAAAGAATTCACCACCCCTAGAAAAGCCAGCAGCACCACAAATACCCACACTGTCGGGAACGCAGGAATCAGCAAGAAAATTAGCCCCCGCCCCGCGATCGCCACAAACATGATGTCTGCTAGATTGAATCGCTGGGTCAGGGGCTCTACGGCCAGAATCTGGGTCAATACGCCAATCACGCCAATCAGGGTGAACAGGATGGCCAGGGTCTGGGCATTTTGGTTCAGCACATTCAAGAAGAAGGGCTGAAAGGCAAAGGTGAAAATAGTGAAGGTGAAGCCGCTCAAAAAGGTAAGCAAAAACACCTGGCCCAAGCAAGGCCGGCGGATAGAGCGAAGAATTTTGCCTAGGCCAAACATCTTCCAGCTTAGCTTGACGGAATCGCTGCATTCGCTCTGGGGCAGGGTTTCCTTGAGAAGCACCATGGTTAGGACTGTGGCGATCGCCGCCATGACCGCCCCGGCAAAAAAGCTCATTCCCAAGGGCGAAACGCCAGGGAGCGGCGGAATATTCTGAGCAAAGTAGCTGATAGCAGGGCCGGTGACAAACCCCATGCGAAAGGCGGCATCAAATAGGCCAAAGGCCCGGGGGCGATCGGCGGGGGTAGTGGTGTCGCTGATCACGGCACGGGCGATGGAGTTGTTGCCCCCCGTGACGCCGTCTAAGATGCGGGCACTAAACAACAGCCAGGCGAAGGGCGTCCAGCTCGCGATTAAGTTAGCAACTACTGTTCCCAGCAAGCTGACCACCAGCAGCGGCTTACGGCCCATAAAGTCCGACAAGCGCCCCAGCACTGGCGTGGCAACAAACTGGGAGACGGCATAGGCCGTTGTCAGCAAGCTGGCCTGAAAGTCGCTTAGCCCAAACTCCTTGGCGTAGGGATACAGGATCGGAATAATGATGGTGAAGCTAACGGAATTGATAAACGCAATCAGCGCTACAATCCAAAACTGCACCGGCAAGTCGAACTTGGCTCGCAGGCCGCGGAGGGAGGGCATAGCTGAATCAGCAGAACGGCAAGAGGCACGGGTCGCCCCCCGCCGTTATATCACGCTAATTGGGCGGCGCGCTTTAGCCACAGGGGGGACAGATCACCCCCTCCCCACAGAACTCAGCGGATCCGGTGGTCCAATCACAGGCGGGGGCATCGTAGTCGAAGAACTCGTCGTCTGAGTGGGGCGCTGGCTGAGGCGGTTGCACTGTCTTGCGCGGAGCGTTGCGATTAGCCGTGCTGCGGTTGGCTGTGTTGTGGGGTGAGCTACTCTTGGCTGGCGCTAAACCGCGCTGACGGAGAAACTGCTCGTAATCAAAGTGAGCCATGTTGTAAAAACCTCGTTATGTGGAGAGATAGCGCTAGAGCCTGGCCTCGACGGTTGTAGTGGGGTGAATTGCCGGCGGCTATGGTGCTGTTGAAGCGCTGTGGGTCTGGTCCAGAGCAAAGGGTGGGACGCAGACATCGCGTGAACACATCTATCTAAAGTGTATTTCAGACTACAGAACCCACGCCTACTTATCCTAACCCTTATTGGTAAATTCCTGATTTTTTTTAGATTTCCGGCGACTGCAATATGCTGCGATCGCCCTGAGCCTACCCAGCAAAAAGGGGCAGGCGGTTGACGCGCTGCCCCTGAGCCTTATTCGCGGTGGAGAACTATCTACGCAGTTGCTTTTTGCTTGGTGTAAACGCCGTTGTCATCCTCGTCAAACTGCTCCTGCACCGCGCTCCAGCCAGCCGCTTCCGCCTTGTCCTCATCCTCAGTTTGGTCAAAGACATCGTTGTAGGCGTTGATGAACACCGTCTGGGCCTCCTCCGACAGGTGCGATCGCACTTCAGGGGCTAAGCTCTCAGGGCCACTGCAGCGGCCAGGGCAAGCGCGAGGCAAGGTGGACTCCAGGGTGTGGATCTCTTCGCCACCGGCGCTCTCCATCAAAAGCTGAAATTCGCCCGTTCGATCGGCGGGCACCTCTGCCATGA
>JBCCAG010000218.1:0-6003 GCA_039814955.1 Cyanobacteria bacterium P01_A01_bin.135 | reverse complement strand
GGCGCGTATAGCGCAAAGCAGTCCCCCCCGATGCCGGTGGACTGGGGCTCCACCACGCAGAGCATAGCCGAGGCAGCGATGGCCGCATCGACGGCGTTGCCGCCCTTGCTGAGGATATTGAGGGCAACTGCGGTGGCTTGGGGATGGGAAGTGGCGGCGACGCCGAGAGTCCCGTAGATGGGCGATCGCCCCGGCAGGTGAAAGTTACGCATGAGATGCGGCGGCTGGTTAGTGATCTTCAATCCCCGCCTAACCTATCATCACCGCTCCGGGAATTCTACCGCTCCGCAAACTCCACCACGTCCTGGCGAATGGTGACGTCGTAACCGCTAAAAAAGTCCTGCCCCAAGAGCCCAATACTCAAGTCTGGCCCGGCGATCGCCACCAGCACTTCCTGAGTTTGGGCCCCCGCCACTCCAATAGAGGACACATAGCCAAGCTTGAACGGGACGCGGCTGGCGCTGGCGGTGGCCACCTCTGCCTCCCCCACTGGCTCCACGTTCAGCGCCTGGGCCATAGCTTGGGTAATCACCGTGCCGCTAGCGCCGGTATCGACAATCATCTCGTAGGTCTGCCCGCCATCGAAGGTGACCTGAATGACCGGCGTCCCTCCGGCCCGCCGTACAATGGGCGCTTGGTAGGTGCGGCGATCGCCTGCAGCGGCCACATTGCCCGGGCTATCGGTCACGTCATCGATGGACTTGCCCCCTTCGCCCTCTGCCTCGCTAGTGGCCGAGCTAGCCAGGTCGTCGCTCTGGCCACCAGGCGATACCCGCACCACCCGCCCTGGTGTCACCTCAGGGATGGGAACGTTGGCCTGGGCTTGGGCATCGGCAAGGCTCTGGCGGTAGTCGGCGAGCTTGGCGGTGGCATCAGCGTAGTTGGGGTCAGACTCAGGCACCGACTCCAGCAGGGCGATCGCCTGCTGCCAGCGGCTGGCCACCAGCTGCCAGTCGTCATTAGAGCGAGCGGACTGGCTGAGCGTGTAGGCGGCGCTGGCGCGGTCGATGGCCGCGGGGTAGGGCGATGGGGCGGGAGTCGCTGGGGATGTGGGGCTGGCCGTTTCAGCAGGCGGGCGGGCAGGCTCGGCAGGCGGTGCAGCGGGCACTACCGCCTGGGGTGATGGGTCGGTAGCGCAGCCCATCAGCAGCGCAGCTGCAATCAATGATCGATAGCCCTTCATGGCCGGTCTGGGTAGTTCTACTGCTTTAGGGTAGCGAATTTAAAGCGGCAATCATCTTCACCTGTTTGTTTGCCTGCTCTATCTGCCTAATCCCTGCTCTATGTGCCCAATCATATTGTTGCCCAGTTTGTGGCGATCGCGGAAACCGCTGATGTGAACAGTCTTAACCCAAGCTTTTGGTTTATCATCTGTGCTGGAGTCAATCCACCCACTATCCACCCGTAGCTAACCCACAGCGCCCGCCGGAGACCTAAATCGCCATGCTCGCCTCAAATGCTCAGCCCGCCCTGCTCGTCCTCGCCGATGGCTCGGTCTACCGGGGCTATTCTTTCGGCGCATCGGGGACGGCCATTGGTGAGGTGGTGTTTAACACCGGCATCACGGGCTACCAAGAGGTACTCACCGACCCCAGCTACCGGGGCCAAATCGTCACCTTCACCTACCCCGAGCTGGGCAATACCGGCGTCAACCCCGAGGACGAGGAGTCGGCAGCGCCCCAGGTGAAAGGGGCGATCGCCCGCAACATCACCGAAGTACCCAGCAACTGGCGCAGCGCCCAGTCCCTACCCGACTATCTGAAGCAGCACGGCATTTTAGGCATCTACGGCATCGACACCCGGGCCCTAACCCGCAAAATTCGCTCGGTGGGGGCCATGAACGGCGCCATCTCCACGAAGATTTTATCCCCAGTAGAGCTGCTGCGCCGAGCCCAGCAGGCTCCCAGCATGGCGGGGCTGAACCTGGTAAAAGAAGTCACCACCGCCGAGCCCTACGAGTGGTCTGAGGCCACCGACACCGCCTGGGAGTTTGGCCCCGAATCTGCGGCTGAGGGCGAGCCCCTGACCGTGGTAGCCATCGACTTTGGCGTCAAGCGCAATATCCTGCGGCGGTTGGCCAGCTACGGCTGCCGGGTAATCGTAGTGCCAGCGGATACCTCGCCGGAGGAGATCCTTAAGCATAATCCCGACGGTATTTTCCTATCCAACGGGCCGGGAGACCCCTCGGCGGTGACCGAGGGTATCGAAACGGCCAAGGCCCTGCTGCAGACCCAGTTACCCACCTTCGGTATCTGTCTGGGGCACCAGCTTCTGGGGCTCTCCCTCGGCGGGGAAACCTTTAAGCTCAAGTTTGGCCACCGGGGGCTAAACCAGCCGGCGGGCCTGCGGCAAAAGGTGGAAATCACTAGCCAAAACCACGGCTTCGCCCTGGACGCCGATTCCATTGCCGACGCCGATGTGGACATTACTCACCTCAACCTCAACGACCGCACGGTGGCGGGCATTCGCCACAAGAGCCTGCCGCTGTTCTCGGTGCAGTATCACCCGGAGGCCAGCCCCGGCCCCCACGATGCCGACTACTTGTTTGAGGCATTTGTGGCGTCTATGCGGGAGCACAAAGCGACTTAAGACCGCTTGGACAAAGCCCAGCTTGCTGCCTCCCCGCCAGCCGGTCTGTCTCCGGTTGCAATCTGTCTGCTGCACAATACCATTGTTTTTAGAAGCCCCCTAATTGCCTAACCCCTCATAGTAAGCGGTTTGTCTAGTCCTCTCTCTGTTCCCCGACAGCTCGTCTCCGCCCTCTCCACCATTTCCCCCAACGCCATCTTTGCGAAGGCCACTACTGAAAAGGTCATTGCCCTCACCATTGATGACGTTCCTACCCCCTGTCAGCCCGACTACGCCTCGACCCAGCGCATCCTGGAGGCGATCGCACAATACAATGGCGCGCTCCCCAGCTCCGCCTACCGCGCCCACGCCACCTTTTTCGTTATCGGCAGCTACCTCACCCACGGCAGCAGCATCCTTCAGCAGATGTTGGCCCAGGGCCACGAGCTGGGCAACCACGGCATGTTTGACCACACCCACGCCAGTCTTCCCCTTACCACCCTCGCCGACGAACTAAAGGCGGCCCATCAGCTTTTGACAAAGGATACGGGCACCTGCCTGCAGTGGTTTCGTCCCGGACGGGGGATGTACAACCGCCAGGTGATAGACGCCGTCGGACAGCTGCGGCCCTGGGGCTACCGCTCCCAAGTAGCCCTGGCCTCTATGGTCCCGCTGGATACCCGGCCCCAGTTTGAGTCCCCCGCCTTCACTTTCTCCTATGTGTCGCAGTTTGTATTTCCCGGCGCAATTTTGGTGCTGCATGGAGGCAGCGAAGGGCGCGATCGCAATACCGCTGCTGTTCTCCAGCAGCTACTGCCCTGGCTGAAGTCCAAGGGCTACCGGGCGGTGACCCTCTCCCAGCTCTTTTCGCCGCTGGCTTAGCCTATTGCCCCACGCGAGCCCCCCGGCGTCAGGGCCTTTCACCAACTTCAGAGCACTGACCCAGGACCAGTCAAAAAAGCCTGAACGCGCTGCCACACCTGCTGCTGCAGGTCCCCTTGCTCTGTATCAAACCACTCAATAGCGGCATCAGCGCGAAACCAGGTGCGCTGGCGCTTGGCAAACTGGCGCGTGTGGTCCACAATTCGCCGCTCGGCCTCATTCAGGGAAATTTTTCCCTGCAGATGCAGCAGGATTTCGGCGTAGCCCAGGGTCTTGAGCAGGGGAAGGGCTTCGCCGTGAGCTTTCCGCAGCCGATCAACTTCTGCAACTAAACCCATCTCTAGCATTTGCCGGGTGCGCTGCTCAATCCGCTGTCCCAACCGCTCGGAATCTAGCCCAATATGCAGGATGGGGTAGTCGGGGGGCTGCTCCCCCTGCTGCTCAGACATAGGGATGCCCGTTGCGTAAAACACCTCCAGCGATCGCAGGGTGCGTACCTGATCATTGGGGTGAATCGCCTTGGCAGACGCCGGGTCAACCTGTTGCAGCATGGCGTGGCCCTGGCGCTGCCCCAAGCCGACAAGCTGCTGACGCAGGCGGGGCTGAGGTGCGACCCGGGGAATCTTCAGCCCTCGCGCCACGGCCCGCAGATAGAGCCCCGTTCCCCCCACTAAGAGCGGTACTCTGCCCTCACGGTGGAGCTGCGCCACAGTGGCCTGGGCCAGGCGTTGGTACTCCGCCACCGTAAAAGCGGTAGTGGGCTCGCAGATATCGACAAAGTAATGAACCGCGCGCTGCCGCTCCGCCAGGGTTGGCTTGGCGGTGCCGATATTGAACTCGCGATAGACCTGCCGTGAGTCGGCACCGAGGATTGGGCTACCGAGGCGCTCGGCCAGCTGTAGCGCCAACCCTGACTTGCCGGACGCCGTCGGTCCGCAAATCAGAATAAGCCCGGGAGGAAATGTTCTATCTCGCAAGGCCGCCTGACCTAGAGCTTCAACCGTCAACGGCGGTTGGCTCTCTGGCTGCCGCCCCGCAACAGAGGACTACAGCCCCCGCAGCGTCATCGTCAATAGTCCCTGCTGGCCTAACAGCAGCTCGCGCACTAGGCTAAAGATCCCCGCCCAGATGATGGGGGTAATATCCACGCCACCCAGGGGAGGAATGACCTTGCGGAGTGGTATCAGGAAGGGCTCGGTGGGCCAGGCCACAATATTGAAGGGAAGCCGGTTTAAATCTATCTGGGGGTACCAGGTCAGCACGGTGCGGAGGATGAACAGCAGGGTCATTAGGGCGAGCAGTATGCCCAGACTGCCAGCGGCAATAGGTAGAAAAGACATTGACGTAGAAAACTCCAGATTAACAGCGGTCTCGGAGCTGCTGACCAGCCCATACTTCAACCCTAGCGCACTAATGCAATGTCTTTGCCAGGCTTCTCAAGGGGTCGTCAGGACGGTACGATATATGAGATTCATACACTTTTTCTTGGAGTTAGCGTCGCATGACCCCGTCTCTAGCAAATTTTCTTTACAGCCTTCTCGCTGGTGCCGTTATCATCGTTATCCCCGCCACTGTTGCCCTGGTCTTCATCAGCCAAAAGGACAAGGTTAGACGCTAGAGCGCCGAAGGAGATCCTTCCCCTGATGTTGGAGTTCTAGGTTTGAACTCGCTAGTATGGACTTAAATTGCCAGTCGACAATTGGCAAGCGCCCTCGTCGGGCCGTTGGGGCCGACGTTAAGGCGAGTGCTGACAGAAGCACATCAGGCCCGTACACCAGTAGGCATAGCCAGTAGGCACAGTGGAGAAGCCATGATCAATATCGGGGGAGGTCCCGCATTTATTCTCGGCGTCGCGATGGTCTTGGCGGGAGTGGCTCTCTATGCCCTCCGTTCCATGCGGCCAGAGCTGTCCCGAGACCACGATATTTTCTTTGCGGCGATCGCGTTGACCACAGGCGCTATTTTGATGTGGCAAGGCTGGCGGCTGGACCCCTTCCTGTTTTTGGGCTACCTCTGTGCCGCTGGGTCCGCCACCTTCTTTGGCATCGAGAATATTCGCCTGCGGGGCATTACAACGGAGCAGGCCAAGCGCAGTACCCCCATCACCGACAAAGGGCGAGCCGTTAGCCGTCGCTACGACTATGAGCCCCAGGATATGGACTACGACCCGGACTACGATTACCGACCTGAGCGGCGACTGCCCTCGCGGGAGGACCGGGACGGACGGCGTATCAGGGCAACCCGCGAGCCGCGGCAGCGCTACCCCGAAGAGGGTCGCCGTCTGCGGCGATCGGACGACTATCCAGATGATTACCAAGACGACTACGGTGATCGCTACGAGGGCGATCGCTATGGGGATGCTCCCTATCGAGATAACCGCTACGCCCAGGTAGGCGCTGAACCCCCGCTAGAGGCTCCGCCCCGCAAGCGCCGTCTGCCTCGCAGCCGCAGGCCGGAGCCCGCGGTCCGCTCTGTTCCCGTGCAGGATGACTGGGATGCGCCCGACATGCCCACCGAGAGCATCGGCCCCTCTTCCCTGCCTCCGATTGATAG
>JBCCAG010000776.1:0-2278 GCA_039814955.1 Cyanobacteria bacterium P01_A01_bin.135 | reverse complement strand
TGGCCCTTCAGGGCCAGTCGAAGACTCACACTTAAGACACCTACTCATCGGATCCCCCGAAGGCGTCCGCCACGCCATTAACCGCCTGCACGTTTTGCAGTATGTGGAATGGAAGCGGTGGACCCCGCTAATTGCCATCGGCGATCGCGGCATCCACCTCACCCCCGCCCACGGCCAAGTGCTCAGCTACCTCGTGCAGCAGCGCCCCCTACGGTAGTCCCTGCCCTGATGAGACAGTGGTGAAGCCATACGGAGAACCCTGTCTCATCGCTGTCTTGCCGGCTTTGCTACAGGCCAAGTGAGCCAATGCGGAGCCGCTTGTCTCAACAGAAAGACAAGATTTAGCTACCGGGTTCGCGGCCGCGATCGCCCACCCCACCAGCTTTCTAGCGGCGCTCCATCCCTTGTAGTGAGACCATACGGATACCCTCGTCTCACCAGCTAATCCAAACCCACCCACCCCCAAGCGCCCCCACCCTGTCTCAAAGAAGCCCGCTCCCGTACGTCCGCCAAACCCCTACCCCAATGCGATCGCCCCACTTTAAAGCCCAATCCCAGCAACCCATCGCCCTTTATGCTGGTGCGCTTATGCGGATAAGCCTTGTCTCACTCCGCCAACCCTACAGCAGAGCCAACAGACTCTCCACGCCGGAGGTCTGGTTGAGCCAGGCGAGATTGTAGTGCAAATCCAGCGTCGGGTGCTGCGGCAAAATCGAAATCCCCGGGTAGCATAGCCCCTCTACCACTGGCGCGTTGCCCACGCCCACCTGACCCGCCACCATGGCAAACAGATCATAGTGGGTGGCCACCTCAATGGCGATGGTGGGCTCAAACCCAAACTCCGCCGTGTACTGGCGGTAGATATTGTAGATAATCGGCTGGCGATCGCGGGCCGGAATGATCACCGGTTCGCCGCGCAGGTCCCCAAACCCCACGGCCTGCTTTTGCTCCAGTCGATGGCCCTTCGGTACTAGCACCGACATCGGCACGGTGCCCAGGGGCCGATGGGGAATGCCTGCGGGAATCGATACCTTCCAGGCCACTACCACATCAATCTCTCCTGAGGCCAACGCCGTCCCGATAGACCGCTCGTCCACGTAATACAGCGAGATGCGCGTCTCTGGGTGAGCATCTTTAAAGCGGCGAATCAAGGCCCCAATCGAAGGCTGCGCCGCCCCCAGCATGGTTCCGACTTTGAGGGTGTTGATGCCGCCTACCACGCTGGCCCGCGCCGCCCGAATCCCCATGTCCACCTGGGCGGTGGCCTGCCGCGCCGCCGTCAAAAAGGCCTGCCCCGCCGCCGTTAGCGACACATCGCGGGAGGTGCGGTCCAGCAGCTTGGCCCCCACGTCTCGCTCTAGGTCGCTCAGCAGGCGGCTCATGGCCGGTTGAGAAATGCCGCACTGCTGCGCCGCCCGCCCAAAGTGCAGCTCCTGCGCCAAGACAATGAAAGATTCTAGGGTTTTCAGATTCATTGATATTAATTTTGATATAGACCAATGCAGAAACGATATTGGTATTTTTATAGATACCATGATACTCATAGAAAAGACAGCATTCTATATAAGGCTGCTTATAGAGCAGGGGGGGAAGCCCTAGTTCTCCCCCTGCCCAAGGGGGAGCTAGAGGGGGTCTTCCAAAACGCTAAGCACATACCTGCTCGTCCTACCGCGACATCTATTTCCCCGACCTGCCGCCATACCCCCACTCTGAACTCATGCACACCTCAAACCGCTCTAAATGGCTCATCGGACTAGGCACCGCTGCCCTGGTGCTTGCCGTGGCCGTGCCCATCGCCCGCACCCAGCTAGCCACCTCCGAAGAGACTGCCGAAGCCGAAGCTGAGCCGCTGGTAGTGGAGACCCTGGTGGCCGAACCCGTCAACAGCTATGAGGTATCCCGCCGCTACACCGGCGAGATTGCCGCCCTGCGCAGCAGCGACCTGGGCTTTCAGCGCGGCGGCGAGCTGGTGAGGGTGCTGGTGGAAGAGGGCGATCGCGTCAGGGCAGGTCAGCCCCTAGCTGAGCTAGATATCCAAAACCTGCAGGCCCAGCGGCAGCGGCTGGAGGCCCAGCAACTAGAAGCCCAGGCCCGCCTGCTGGAGCTAGAGCGGGGGGCGCGCCAGGAAGATATTGCTGCTGCCCAGGCCGAGGTGCGAGACTTAGAGAACCAGCTCAAACTCCAGGACGCCCAGCGATCGCGGCGGGAGTTTTTGTATGAGGAAGGGGCGATTTCCCAGGAGCAGCTAGACGAATTTGCCTTTGGGGCCGAGGCCCTA
>JBCCAG010000199.1:0-6249 GCA_039814955.1 Cyanobacteria bacterium P01_A01_bin.135 | reverse complement strand
TGTCCCTACTACCATTCGATCTGAGCGGGCGCTTGAGCTACCAGACGGCACCTCTGAGGAAGGCTTACTGTCAGATCTCAAAGCGATCGCCAGCAAAAATCAGGTATATCGCTCCTTTATTGGCATGGGTTACTCCGGCTGTATCACCCCCGCCGTTATCCAGCGCAACGTACTTGAGAATCCTGGCTGGTACACCCAGTACACCCCCTACCAGCCGGAGATCTCTCAGGGCCGTCTAGAGGCGCTGCTGAACTTTCAAACGATGGTGGTTGACCTAACGGGGCTAGACATTGCCAATGCATCTCTATTAGATGAAGGGACTGCTGCTGCGGAGGCAATGAGCCTCAGCTATGGGATGTGCAAGGTCAAAGAGGCCAACGCTTTCTTCGTTTCCGAGGCCTGCCATCCCCAGACCATTGAGGTGATTCGGACGCGATCGCAGCCCCTGGGCATTGAGGTGATTGTTGGCGACCACCGTACCTTTGACTTCTCTACGCCAGTATTTGGCGTGCTGCTGCAGTACCCCACCACGGGCGGCGCAATCTACGACTACCGCGACTTCATTGCTCAGGCCCACGAGCGCGGCGCGCTAGCCACCGTGGCGGCCGATCTGCTGGCCCTCACCCTCATTACCCCTCCGGGAAAATTTGGGGCCGATATCGCTGTGGGCAGCACCCAGCGCTTTGGCGTGCCTATGGGCTACGGCGGCCCCCATGCCGCCTATTTTGCCACCCGCGAGTCGTATAAGCGGCAAATCCCAGGGCGACTGGTGGGTGTTTCTCAAGATACAGCGGGCAACCCGGCCCTTCGCCTGGCGCTGCAGACCCGTGAGCAGCATATCCGCCGCGACAAAGCGACCAGTAATATCTGCACGGCCCAGGTACTGCTGGCAATCATGGCGAGCATGTACGCGGTCTACCACGGCCCTGAGGGGCTGCGACAGATTGCCGAGCGGGTACATCACCATACCGCGCTGCTGGCAGCAGGGCTAGCGGAGCTGGGCTTTACGGTAAGCGCGCCCTACTTCGATACCCTCAGCGTCACGGTGGGGGAAGGGGAAGCTAAGGCAATTTTGGAGCGCGCCTTATCTCACAACATCAACCTGCGCTACACGGGCGATCGCATAGTGGGGGTTTCCCTAGACGAAACGACCACCGAAACTGACGTGCTATACCTACTGCAGGCCTTTGGACACCCACGTCCCCCCATTTTACCGGGGTCGCTCTCCCCGCAGACGAATATTCTGGATGGCTTTGCCCGGCAAACCCCCTACTTGCAGCACCCGGCCTTCAACCGCTATCACTCTGAAACTGAGCTGCTGCGCTACCTGCACCGGCTGCAGACCAAGGATCTTTCCCTCGTCAATGCCATGATTCCCCTGGGGTCCTGCACTATGAAGCTCAACGCCACAGCGGAGATGCTGCCAATTACCTGGCCGGAATTTGCCCAGCTTCATCCCTTCGCGCCGGTAGACCAGGCCCGGGGCTATCAGGTGTTGTTTGGGGAACTAGAGGGAATGCTAGAGGAGATTACTGGCTTTGATGCAGTGTCCCTGCAGCCCAACGCTGGCTCCCAGGGAGAATATGCGGGTTTGCTAGTGATTCGACAGTACCACCAGCAGCGGGGAGAGGGCGATCGCAACATCTGCCTGATTCCGGAGTCGGCCCATGGGACTAACCCCGCTAGCGCCGTGATGGCCGGTATGAAGGTGGTGGGGGTGCGGTGCGATGACGACGGCAATGTGGATGTGGCGGACCTAGCGGCTAAAGCGGAGAAGCACGGCCAGAAGCTGGCGGCCCTGATGGTCACCTACCCTTCCACCCATGGTGTTTTCGAGTCGGAGATTCGTCGCTTGTGCGACGTTGTCCATCGCCATGGCGGCCAGGTGTATATGGACGGGGCCAATATGAACGCCCTGGTGGGGCTGTGCCGCCCCGGCGAGTTTGGCGCTGACGTCTGTCACTTGAACCTCCACAAAACCTTCTGCATTCCCCACGGCGGCGGCGGACCGGGGGTAGGTCCCATCTGCGTCAAGGCGCACCTGGCTCCATTTTTGCCCGGACACGGCGTGGTAGACACCGGAGAGGCCCAGGGGCTGGGAGCAGTGGCTGCCGCTCCCTGGGGCAGTGCGTCAATTTTGCCCATCTCCTGGATGTACATTTTGCTGATGGGGGGAGCCGGCCTCACCCGCGCCACCCAGGTGGCGATCCTCAACGCTAACTACATCGCCAAGCGCCTAGAGGGCCACTACGACATTTTGTACAAAGGCCACAACGGCTGGGTAGCTCACGAATGCATCATCGACACCCGCCCTTTTAAAAAGTCAGCCGATGTAAGCGTCAACGACATTGCTAAGCGGCTGATCGACTATGGCTTTCACCCACCCACTATGTCCTGGCCAGTGATTGGCACCATGATGGTGGAGCCAACGGAGAGCGAATCAAAGGCGGAGCTAGACCGCTTCTGCGACGCGATGATTGCCATTCGACAAGAAATTCGGGCTATCGAGTCGGGAGAGGTGGGCCGAGAGAATAACCTGCTGCACCATGCTCCCCACCCGGCTCATTCCTTGATGGCTGATACCTGGGACCGTCCCTACTCGCGGGAGCAGGCCGCTTACCCAACGACCCACACACGACAGGCGAAGTTTTGGCCGGCGGTGGGCCGGGTTGACGATGCCTACGGCGATCGCAACTTGATGTGCTCCTGCCCACCGGTGGAGGTTGACGTCTAGCCGGGCTGAGGCTCTGCGGGCATATTCATCCGGTAGTTAGCGTCAGTCCAGCACTGGGGAAGCGTTTCCCCAGAGGGAAAAATCAGCTCGGCCTTTTGAAAGGTCGTCTCTGGCTGCTCATTTTGCCCAGCCTGAACCTTACCTACAATTTCGGACGCCGTTGGGTCGAACAGGGTCTCCACGTCAGAAATTTTAATCAGATCGTCTGCGTCTTTTCGCTTGAGAAACATAGTTGGTGCTGTAGATCTAGAACTGTCTGGGGGCAAGCGTACCCAACGTCGAGAGCTGAAAGCGTCTGTCAAACGAGGGACCCTTGGGGGGATGAACAGCGTCGCCGTCCAAACTATGTTAAGAAATGTATAGATCTGGGCAGATAAGCATTATCCTTAGCTACCGGCAGCTACGTCCTGTGCAGATGCACTTCCTCACCACCAACTCTGTAATGACCTCTGTAACCCCTGCGCCCTCCCTTCTACCCAACAAAACGATCGTCTCTAGTCTCGGTCTTGGTATTGCGCTTGGATTGATCTTGGCCTGGTTTGCCAGCGTCGCCCGGCTATTCTCGCTCAACTACGGAGCCTACGACTGGCGAATCATCGCTGCCGCTATCGTTGGCCATGCCTTCCTCTACACAGGCCTATTCATCGTCACCCACGATGCTATGCATGGCTCGGTCTGCCCCGCCTTTCCCCGACTAAACCATATTGTTGGGGCGATCGCCGCCTACAGCTACGCCATGTTCCCCTATGGCCGCTTGCGCCATAAGCATCACATCCACCATCAGCAGCCCACCACCCCGGAAGACCCCGACTTTCACGAGGGCGGTATTGTGGCCTGGTACTTCAGCTTTATCCAGCAGTACTGGGGCTGGAGCCAGTTTTGGGGAATTTCAGCCATTGTTTACCCGCTGATGTGGTTCTGCCATGTGCATGCCGTAAACCTGCTGCTGTTTTGGATCTTTCCTTTCGTGCTCAGCTCTTTGCAGCTCTTTTTCTTTGGCACCTACCTCCCCCACCGTCGGGGCCGGGGCTACCCTAGCCACCACTGCGCCCGCAGCCTGCCGCTGCCCTGGCTGCTGTCTATGGGGGCCTGCTATCACTTCGGCTACCACGAAGAGCACCACCGCTATCCCCAGGTGCCCTGGTGGTGGCTACCGACGGTCTACGCCCATCTTGAAGGAAAACGCTAGATTAAATTTTCCAATCTTTTAAGAAGTCGCACGGCCCCACTGGGGGAATGCAGCTTTTACCGATGGTAAATGCCAGGTAGGGATAAACGAACTTGCCAACTTCCGTATCTAAGTCGCTATAGTTGAGTTGAACAAATTAGCACTCTATCAACGTGAGTGCTAAGCTCTACAATTGCAGCACTGTAAGATGGAGGACTATGGCGAAGTTTGTTGTATTTGATGAGAAGTCGCGCCAGGCTCTGGAGCGGGGTGTGAATGCGATCGCCGATGCGGTGCGCATTACCCTGGGGCCAAAAGGGCGCAACGTCGTATTAGAAAAGCAGTACGGCGAGCCAGACATCGTCAACGACGGTATTTCCATCGCCAAGGAAATCGAGCTAGAGGACCCGCTGGAGAACACCGGCGCTCAGCTGATTCGTGAGGTGGCCTCAAAGACTAAGGATATTGCAGGCGATGGCACCACCACAGCCACCGTCCTTGCCCAAGCGCTGATTCGTGAGGGCCTTAAGAACGTAGCGGCAGGCACCAACCCGGTGAGCCTACGGCGCGGCATTATCAAGACTGTTGACAAGCTGGTGGCTCAAATCGGTGAGATGGCTCAGCCCATCAGCGGTAATGCGATCGCTCAGGTAGCTACCGTTTCCTCCGGTAACGATGAGGAAGTCGGGGCGATGATCGCCGAGGCTATGGACAAGGTCAGCAAAGACGGCGTAATCACCGTTGAGGAATCGAAGTCCCTGAGCACCGACCTGGAAGTCGTGGAAGGGATGCAGTTCGATCGGGGCTATATCTCTCCCTACTTCGTCACCGACCAAGAGCGGATGGTGTGCGAACTGGAAGATGCCCTGATCCTGATTGCCGATAAAAAGATCAGCAGCATCCAGGACCTAGTGCCGGTACTGGAGAAGATTGCCCGCGAAGGCAAGCCGCTGCTGATTATCGCTGAGGACATCGACGGGGAAGCGTTGGCGACTCTAGTGGTCAACCGACTGCGGGGTGTGCTCAACGCCACGGCGGTCAAGGCCCCTGGCTTCGGCGAGCGCCGTAAAGCTATGCTGCAGGACATCGCTGTGCTGACAGGTGGCCAGATGATTTCTGAGGAGATCGGCCTCAGCCTAGATGCGGTGAGCATCGACATGCTGGGCAAAGCCCGCAAGGTCACCTGCACTAAGGACACCACCACCATCGTTTCAGAAGCCGGCAACAAGGCCGACATCGAGAAGCGCATCGGCCAGATTCGTCGCTCTTTGGAGGAAACCGACTCCGACTACGACAAAGAGAAGCTGCAGGAGCGGCTGGCCAAGCTGGCTGGCGGCGTCGCGGTGATTAAAGTCGGTGCAGCCACTGAGACCGAGCTCAAGGACCGCAAGCTGCGCATTGAGGATGCCCTGAATGCAACCCGCGCCGCTGTGGAAGAGGGAATCGTTCCGGGCGGTGGCACAACCCTAATTCGCCTGGTGCAGAACGTTGCTGGCCTCAAGGAAGGTCTGTCAGACGAAGAGCAGATTGGTGCCAACATCGTCATCAAGGCTCTAGAAGCACCCCTCCGCCAGATTGCCGATAACGCCGGTGCGGAAGGCTCCGTAATTGTGGAGAAGGTGCGCAGCGTGGACGGCAACCAAGGCTATAACGCGCTGACCGGCAATATCGAGGATATGATCGAGGCGGGCATTATTGACCCAGCCAAGGTCGTGCGCTCGGCCCTGCAGGACGCCGCGTCTATTGCCGGCATGGTGCTGACCACTGAGGCTCTCGTCGTCGAGAAGCCCGAGCCCGCTGGCGCTGCTGCCCCCGACATGGGCGGCATGGGTGGCATGGGTGGCATGGGCGGCATGGGCGGCATGGGTGGTATGGGCGGCATGGGCATGATGTAAGGCTTAACCTCCCATTTTGCTAGCCCAGCCTTATTGCGCTCGAAGGGTCAGTTAGACCAGCTTGCTTTTGTGACCCTCTCGCGGTGCTAGGGAGCCACAAAAGCGTAAGCAATATAGCCTTGAAGGCGGCTCTCGGTATGGGGGCCGCCTTTTCGCAGCAATACCACAGAGCTAAACTAGATGCCAACGATTCGCCAACAGGTCACTGCGGTTTTACCCCCAACAAACCCTGCTCCTTGAGCTTCGGGTCAAAGCGAATCTGCTCCTGCAATCCCCGCGCTTCTAGCTGAGCGGCGATCGCCCCTTCCACGCGGCGGGCAACGCGCTTGAGGGTTTTGGTTTTCTCTAGCTCTCCGGCGGCGCTGGCGTAGGTCGCCTTTTCGTCGTCGGTCATCTGGGCTTTGGCGTCTACGGGCTGGGTCCAAGTGGCCTCACTTTCCTGGTTTCCGGGA
>JBCCAG010000444.1:0-4036 GCA_039814955.1 Cyanobacteria bacterium P01_A01_bin.135 | reverse complement strand
TAGCCCCGATTGGCCCCGCCCCAAATGGCGATTAAGAAGTAAAGGGGCAAGATTTCCAGTTCGTAGAACAGGAAGAATAGCAGCACGTCTTGGGCCAGAAACGCCCCTACCACCCCCAGGTTGAGCAGCAAAATCATTACGTAGTAGAGCCGGGGGCGGGCGATCTGGCGATCGCTGCTGACGATGGCAATCACCGTCAAAGAACTGTTGAGCACCACCAGCGGCAGAGAGAGACCGTCTAGGCCGAGCTGGTACCCTAAACCGATGCTGCTGATCCAGGCAATGTTTTCTGAGAACTGCAGACCCGGCACTAGCTCAAACTGCGTGCAGAGGAAGAAGGACCACAGCAGCGCTGCCACGCTGGTAACCAGGGCAATCTGGCGAAAGGGCTGCTCTCCCTTGGGCCATAGGCAGAGCACTAGGGTTCCCACTAGCGGTAGGCCGATCAGTACGCTCAGCATTAGTGCAGTTCTCCCAAGTTCTTACGTTCCCAAGTTCTTGTTCCCTTACCAAGCATTAGGCTGCCATAGCGCTACGGCAGGGGGCTGAGCCAGCCGACGGTCACGAGAATGATTACCCCCACACCGACTAAAATCGTCAGCACGTAGAACTGGGACTGCCCTGAAACGCTGTATTTGAGAGCCTGTCCTCCAAACACGGTCACCACCCCGACTAAGTTGACGACCCCGTCGATGATGTAGCGGTCAAACCAGGTGGAAAATTGGGCGATCGCCTGCACCAGCCCGACAACGGTTTTGTCGTACAGGGTATCGATATAAAAGTCGTAGGCTAGCAAATCTTGGAAAAACCGCTGGGATACCTTCACAGGGCGCGCCCAGGCCCGTCGCAGCTCGATAGTAGCGCCCACTAGACAGCCAATCAGCCCGGAGGCGATCACCAGCAGCACCGAAAGGCGAGATTCGTTGAAGCTCGCAACTTGGAGTGGGATGGCGTGATTGAGCAGCAGCGGCCAGCGCAGGGGGATGAGGGAGGAGAGGGCCACTACCACCGTCAGAGTCACCATTGGCAACGCCATGGGCCAGGCAACTTCCGGGGCTCGGCGCGTTTTCGGCTGAGATTTGCCGCAAAACACCAGCCGAAACACCCGGGTCAGGTTGAGGGCCGTCAACAGGTTAACCACCAATAGCAGGCTCAGAAGCCAGGTCGGCATTGCCCAGGTGCCCATGGTCCAGCGCTGCAAAATCCAAAAGCCCCCCAAAGGAAGTAGCGCTACCAGGTTGGCTGCGCCCACAGCAAAGGCGGTGGCGGTCGCTGGCATCCGGGACCAAAGCCCCCCCATCTCCGTAATGTTCTGGTTGTGGGTGGTAAAGATTACCGCGCCGATGCTCATGAACATCAGCCCCTTGGCTACGGCATGGACCAGCAGCAGCAGCAGGGCCACATCGACCTGCCCCACCCCCACCGCCACAAACACCAGCCCCATCCAGGCGCTGGTGGAGTGGGATAGGGTGCGCTTGATATCAATTTGGGCAATACTGACCAGCGACGCCCCCACGGCGGTCACGCTGCCAATGACGATCAGCGCATCGGCGGAGACGGGCGAGAGAGTAAACACCGGCTGCAGCTTGATTAGCACGTAGGCCCCCGCCGAAACCACCACGGAATTTCGCAAAATTCCCGCTGGGTTAGGTCCCTCCATGGCCTCGTCCAGCCATAGGTTGAGGGGAAACTGGGCGCATTTTCCCGTGGGTCCAGCGATAAGCGCTAGTCCTAGCAGGGCGGCGGCAGTGGGCGGCAAGGGGGAGGTCGCGGCCCAGGACTGCAGATCCGAGAAGGTCAGGCCTTCCCCAAAGCTCGATAGGGCAACTACCCCCATCAGCAAAATGATGTCTCCTACCCGCTTAGTCAAAAAGGCGTCCCGGGCGGCGCCGATCACCAGGGGCTGAGCGTACCAGAAGCCCACCAGCAGGTAGGTGGATAGGGTCAGCACCTCTAGCAGGGCGTAGCTCACAAACAGCGAATCGCTGATGGCGATACCGCTGAGGGCTGCCTCAAAAAAGCCCATCAGACCAAAGAAGCGGCCGAGTGACCAGTCTTTCTCCAGATACCCCAAGGCGTAGAGCTGAGCCAGCAGGCTCATGCCCGCCACGAGCTGCATCGCGCCCAGGTTTACCGCCGAAATCTCCACTACCAGCGGTAGGCTGAGGTCCGTCACCTCTAGCCAGTGAAACACCAGTTGCTGCGGCGGCTGTCCCCAGGCCAGCGTAAAGGCGATCGCCCCATGAATGAATGCCAGCAGGGTGGTGAAGATATTGAGGTAAGCCGCTGGGCGCTGTCCCGTTCGGCTCACCAATCCCAGTGACCAAGGCAGCGTCAGCACTGCTCCCAGCAAGCCGTAGAGCGGCGCACACCAGCTGGTTTGCAGCAGCGTCTGCATCATTGCGATCGCCCTACCCTCTGCATGGTTTGGGCGGCAGACTCAATCCAGACAACAAGTTCAGTCACAAATGGCACGAATACTTATAGCAATCATCTCTACAGCTTATCAGGGGAGAGGCCTGACCTCAAAGACGCTAGCCTCAAGACGCTGACTTCAAGACGCCGACCTCAACAACGCCAGCGTCATCGTTATCCTCACCACCAGTTTCAAGACATCTTGCCACGGCACATATCACAAAATAGACGCGTATTTTGATACGAAAGTCTAAATATAGTTAATAAACTCGCACTTGCATTTAGTTTTTTGAGGGGGAATGAAGTAGTACGCCATTCGAGATGGTACATGAGCTTCTCTTATTGCAGAGATTTGAGATAATCATTCTCAGTTATATTGCCAAAGGTGAAAGCCGCCCTGTATTCTTGAGCTTGGTAATTTTTACAGCGCTTCTTTAGAAAGATAGGGCGGGATGATGGTTAAATTTGGCCCTCTACATCTGAAGAATCGGAGATCAACTCGCACATCTGAAAGACTTAGGAGATAAGTAATGCCAATCGCAGTTGGAATGGTAGAGACGCTAGGATTTCCCGCCGTAGTTGAAGCAGCTGACGCTATGGTGAAGGCCGCGCGGGTGACCCTGGTAGGCTATGAAAAAATCGGTAGTGGCCGCGTCACGGTGATTGTTCGGGGTGACGTCTCGGAGGTGCAAGCCTCGGTTGCTGCCGGCATCGATAACGCTAAGCGGGTCAACGGCGGCGAGGTGCTCTCCACTCACATCATTGCTCGCCCCCACGAGAACCTAGAGTACGTGCTGCCTATTCGGTACACCGAGGCGGTGGAGCAGTTCAGAAGCTAGCCGCTCTCAGTCACCTTATCGCCTGACGCAGCGCGAGTAGGGCAGGCCGGTGATCTCGGTCTTGCCCTAGTGGCGTGGGATTCCCAGCAGGTCTGCTCAAGGCACTGTCTGCCTGACGGCGATTCCCGGCGGTCGGCTTTCGGCGGCCGCTATCGGTTGCTGCAGACCTTACCAATGTTGTTTACAGAGTCATTATTCGATGCGAATTGCCAAAGTTCGCGGCACTATCGTGAGCACGCAGAAAGAGCAAAGCCTCACGGGAATGAAATTTCTGCTGGTGCAGTTTGTAGATGAAAATGGTGATGAGCTCGACGAATGTGAGGTGGCAGCAGACAACGTCGGTGCGGGCGTTGGTGAATGGGTGCTCGTCAGTCGCGGCAGTGCGGCACGCCAGTTTGAGCGGGGTGAAACCCGCCCGCTAGACGCACTGATCGTAGGCATTATCGACACTATCAGCATCGACAGACAGTTTACTTACAGTAAGCGTGAAACCGATCGCTGAAGCAAGCAGGTTTCTTCGTTAATCTCCGTAACGTTTGATTAACGTCTCGGGGAATGCCGTCGGCCTCGACAGGCAATGTGCGGTATGTTGGCTGTAGCCTCTGGTATCTTTTCAGAGTGTTTAGAATTCGCGAGCTTACAACGGATATTCTGCATTGTCGCTGCCAGACGGTTGGCGGGCGACCATCAATTTGTTCGCGGCGTAGGCGGTTTTCAATCGCAACCCTACGCGAGGAGAGATAAATCATGACGGCCAAAGGTTCTACCGCCCCGCCTACCGC
>JBCCAG010000676.1:0-2703 GCA_039814955.1 Cyanobacteria bacterium P01_A01_bin.135 | reverse complement strand
GGTACTGCGGCGCGAGCACCAGCAGCTAACCCAGGAGCTTCAGGGGCGGGCCTATGGCCAGGAACTCGTGGAAGAGCTGCAGGCCATCGACCACAAGCTACAGCAAATTCGCTACGACGAGCGCTCCCACGCCATCGCCCGCGGGGAAGTGGACCGCTGGCGATGGGCGGACGTGAAGCAAGCGGAGCTGCAGCAGGCCCAGAAGCAGCGGCGGCGACTGGGGGAGCAGCGCCAGGCCCTGGCAGCTCAAATGGAGGAGCTAACGGCAGAAATTGAGGCCCTGGCAGATTCCAAGCTGCAGCAGGCCATTGACCAGCTTGACCAGCAGCTGACGGCGATCGCCTACGACGGGGACCGCCACCTGGCGGTGCGACAGCAGCTCAACCAGGCCCAGGGATGGGTAGCCCGCCACCATGCTCTGCAGCAGGCGCAGCAGCAGATGCCTAGCCTGTCGGCCCGGCAGCAGTCCCTGGCGGCAGACCTGCAGGCCCGCACCGCCACCTTACAGGCCACCCAAGGGGAAGCGGCGCAGCTAGAGGCCGCGATTCAAGAGATAACGGCAGCCCCCGAGGCCTTAGCGACCCTTGAGGAAGAGCACCGGCAGCTCGCCCAAGTGCGAGACCAGCAGTTCGCCCAGTTAGGGCGGCTAGAGCAGCAGCAGCAGCAGCTCGCCAACCAGCAGCAGCGCTACAACGAGGCGATCGCCGAGCAGCAGCAGTTGAAGCACCAGGGGTGGCTCTACGAGGAGTTGACCCACGCCTTTGGCCGCAACGGCATACAGGCGCTGATTATCGAGACGGTGCTGCCCCAGCTTGAGGCAGACGCCAACCGAATTTTGGGGCGGCTGAGCGCCAATCAGCTCCACCTGCAGTTTGTTACCCAGCGGGCCAGTAAAACCAAGGTGCGGGGCCAGGCGAAGCTGATCGACACCTTGGACATTCTCATCGCCGACACCCAGGGCACCCGGCCCTACGAAACCTACTCCGGCGGGGAAGCCTTTCGGGTGAATTTTGCCATTCGGCTGGCCATCGCCCGGCTGCTGGCCCAGCGCTCCGGGACGCCGCTGCAGCTATTGGTGATCGACGAGGGCTTTGGCACCCAGGATGCGGCGGGCTGCGATCGCCTAATTAGCGCCATTAATGCGATCGCGGCGGATTTTGCTTGTGTGCTGACGGTGACCCATATTCCTTACCTGAAGGAGGCGTTTCAGGCGCGGATTGAGGTGGTGAAGACGGAGGAGGGGTCGCAGCTACAGCTTGTGACTTGAGGTAAACTTCGGGCTGCGGCACGGGGTCATAACCCCCCGGATGCAAGGGGTGACAGCGCAGCAGTCGCTTCGTTGCTAGCCAGCTTCCCCGCAGGGCCCCAAACCGCTCAATAGCCTGGAGGGCATACTGGGAGCAGGTGGGCTGAAAGCGGCACTGGGGCACAAACAGGGGGGATATGAAGTGGCGATAGCCCCGAATCATGAGCAGCAGTAGGGATTTCATGGCGGTTTTAAAGCGCTGGCTCTCTTCAGCATACCGAGTTTTTATTCCGGCCGGCGCTACAGCCCAAACAGCTATATCGCTTTGCAAAGATAGTACAGCCACAGATCATCGCAGTGGGCGAGTTCGCCTAAATCCTGGGGTGAGCTGCAGCTCCAGGGGTAAACCGCCACCGTCTCAAAGCCAAAGGCAAGCTGCTGGCGCTGGGCTTGGGGGTGAATGTAGTAGGTGTGCAGGCGAAAATTGTGGGACTCGTCTTTCAAAATAGCGTAGTCCACCTGGGCGAGCTGAGAAACCGTCACACCTCGGTTGGCCAACCGCAGTAGCCCCAGCATCACCAAGTTGGTGTAGGTGGCCAAAGGGTTGAGCCGTAGCTGTGCCCTGACGCTAAACTGGCGGGCGATCGTCGGCAGGTGGTGGCTAGAAAAGCACAGATAACCCCCCGGTTTAATGACCCGGCGCAGCTCCCGTAAAATCTGCAGGCGATCGCCGTGGGAGACGTAGTCGATACCGTTGAAGCTGAACAGCACAAAGTCAAAGTGGTTGTCGGGGTAGGGCAAACTCCGCGCATCCTCCACCTGAAACGCCACATTGGGGTAGCGCTGGCGGCAGGCGGCGACCATTGCTGGGGAGTAGTCGATGCCGGTGTATTGCTTTACCAAGGGGGCAAAGTGGGGTGTGGTGCGTCCCCCGCCCACCCCCACATCCAGCATAGCTGCCCCGCTGAGCAGTAGACACTGGCTGATGGCCGCCTCGGCGGGCTGCAGGCGACTGAGCTGGGCGTAATAGCGAACGATATCGTTGCGGGTATAGGTCTTGAAGTTGGCCTGGGTCACAGCGAGGCTAGCGGCGACTGGGGCGCTGCACAATGGCCTCAGTAATGCGGCGCTTTGCCTTGGGGTCGACGCCGATTACCCGCACGTAATGCTCTGGATGCTGCATCAGGCAGTCGGCCAAAGCGGCGATCGCCTGCCGCTCTTGCTGGGTTGCGGCGGCAAAGCTCTGCCAGGCATTGGTCTGGAACCGTCGCCGGTCCACATGCTCAATGCCGACGCAGTACCCCTGGGCCACCAGACCCCGCACCCGCTGTGCCGCTTCTGAAAAGGCCGGGGCCTCCGCGACCGCTGTACCGTTACTATGGGCCGCTGTGCCATTGACGGCTGGCTGCGGGCGATCGCTGGAGTCACTAGGTGCGCCATTCAACGGCTTGTTCCCG
>JBCCAG010000957.1:0-1515 GCA_039814955.1 Cyanobacteria bacterium P01_A01_bin.135 | reverse complement strand
TGAGGGAGTAGAGGTCGTGGGGATAGAGGCGATCGCATCTGTGGGAGAGTAGATTGCAACCCGTCATGTGAAGAGAACGCTATGTCTGAACAAGACGCGATCGCCGCATCGACCCAGCCTGTCACCACTGCTAGCTTGGTAATGGATCTGCGGGCCCTGGGGCTACAGCCCGGCCAAGTAGTCCTGATTCACTCCTCTCTCAGCGCCATGGGCTGGGTGTGTGGCGGAGCGCAGGCGGTGCTTCAGGCTCTGGTGACTGTGCTGGGGCCAGCCGGTACTCTGGTGATGCCCACCCACTCAGGCGACTGGTCTGACCCAGGGTTATGGAATCACCCGCCGGTGCCGAAATCCTGGTGGGAGACTATCCGCGCTACGATGCCCGCTTTTGACCCCGACCTGACGCCGACTCGCAGCATGGGCGTCATTCCAGAGACCTTTCGCAAGTTTCCCGGCGCGCTGCGCAGCCGCCACCCCACCTTGTCTTTTGCGGCCTTGGGACCAAAGGCAGGAGAAATTGTCGGCGAGCAGGTCCTCGAAGATGGGTTAGGAGAGCAATCGCCCCTGGCAAAGCTCTACGACCTTGATGGCGTGGTGCTGCTGCTAGGCGTGGGATACAGCAACAATACGACATTGCACCTAGCAGAGCGGCGCGCCCTGGGCGATGACCAAGTCAAGCATATAACGGGGTCGCCTATTACCATTGATGGGACGCGCTGCTGGGTCAGATACTGGCAACCCCTGGTGGAGTCGGATGATTTTGAGCCGGTGGGAGAAGCCTTTGAGCAGCAGGATGGGACCTTGCGCCGTAGGCGCGTAGGGCAGGCCGATGCACGTCTGATGGGGGCGCGATCGCTGGTGGATTTCGCAGTGCCCTGGTTCAAGCAGCACCGCCAGATTTAGCCCAGCTTTTCCAGCAGTTGAGCTTCTGCCGTATCTAGCGCCTCCGGAAGCTTGCTGGCATCGCGCCCCCCAGCCTGCGCCAGGTTGGGCCGTCCGCCACCGCCGCCGCCGCAGATTTTGGCAATGCCGCCGATAAACTTACCCGCCTGTAGCCCGGCCTTATTCACCTGGGGGCCAAAAGCCGCCACCAGGCTCACCTTCCCTTCACCTGGGATGCCGCCCAAGATCACAGCAGCGCCATCCCCCAGCTTCTGCTGCAGCCGCTCCGCCGCCGTTTGCAGCGCCTTGGCGTCCAGTTCCCCCAAATTAGAAACCAGCACCGCATAGTCGCCCGCCGCCTTGGCGCTATCCACCAGCTGGTCAGACTTCAGCGCCGCCATCTCCCCTTTCAAAGCCGCCAGCTGCTTTTGGCTATCTTTGAGTTCGTCCTGCAGCGCCGTCACCCGGCCTACAATCTCCTCGGGCTTCGCCTTAAAGCGATCGCCCAATTCCTTCACCACCACTTCCCGGGCGTTGAGGTAGTCCAGCACCGCCGGACCCGCTACTGCCTCAATGCGGCGCACGCCGGAGGAGATGCCGGTCTCGGAGATGATCTTAAATACGCCAATTTCAGCG
>JBCCAG010000681.1:0-2695 GCA_039814955.1 Cyanobacteria bacterium P01_A01_bin.135 | reverse complement strand
TTCTCTCCAGTGGCAGTCACCCATTGGTAGAAGTGCGGCACACCCCGAATTGTTGCGTACGCCATAGGGTTTGGTAGTAGTGGCTAAATCAGTGCGGCCTGCTTCAGGGCAGGCTGGGTTTGGTCAGGCTTAGGCAGATTCAGGCTTAGGCAAGGACGAGGGATGCAGCAGCAGCTCGGCGGTCGAGCGCTGTTCCACCATCTCCCGGGTAATAGAGCAGCGGGAAACGTCGCTACGGGAGGGCAGCTCGTACATCACATCCAGCATCAGCTCCTCCACAATGCCCCGCAGTGCTCTAGCCCCCGTCTTACGACGGTAGGCCTCGCGGGCGATCGCCCGAATGGCGTCTTGGTCAAAATCAAGCTGCACGCTGTCCATGCGCATCAGCTTTTGATACTGCTTCACCAAAGAGTTTTGGGGCTCCGTCAAAATGGCCACCAGCATGTCCTCGTTCAACGGCTCTACTACCGCCACCACCGGCACCCGACCAATGAATTCGGGAATCATGCCAAACTTCACCAGGTCATCCGACTCCATGTGCTGCAGCACGTCCGCCATGCGGCGCTCTTTGCCAAATTCACCGAAGTCTTTACCAAACTGGGGTTCAGCGGACTGCACAAACCCCATGGACTTCTTCCCGATGCGCTGCTCGACTGCCTTTTCTAGGCCCACAAACGCACCACCGCAGATGAACAGGATGTTGGTAGTGTCTATCTGAATGCAGTCTTGGTAGGGGTGCTTGCGCCCTCCTTGGGGCGGCACGTTGGCCACCGTGCCCTCAAGCATTTTCAGCAGCGCCTGCTGCACCCCTTCTCCAGACACGTCACGGGTAATCGAAGGGTTTTCGCTCTTACGCGCCACCTTATCGATTTCGTCAATGTAGATGATACCGCGCTGGGCTTCTTCCACATCCAAATCAGCCACCTGCAGCAGCCGTAGGAGGATGTTTTCTACGTCTTCTCCCACGTAGCCGGCCTCCGTCAACGTCGTTGCATCGGCAACAGCAAAGGGCACATCCAGCATTTCCGCTAGGGTCTGCGCCAGCAGTGTCTTGCCGCAGCCCGTGGGGCCAATCAGCAAAATGTTGGATTTTTGAAGCTGTACTGGGTCATCAGTTTTACCGCTGCGCTTGCTTTGCTCATAGCTGAGGCGCTTGTAGTGGTTGTATACCGCCACAGACAGCACCTTTTTCGCTTCGTCCTGGCCAATGACGTGCCTGTCGAGGTGGCGCTTGATTTCGACGGGTTTTGGGACCTGACTCAAGGAAATGGGTGCGCTTTGCCCCTGCCGTTTTTCTGCTTGCTCGCGGCGCGGGGGCGGCTGGGGGACCGAGGCGCTAGAGTCGAACAGTTCCTCGTCTAAAATCTCGTTGCACAGGTCAACGCATTCATCGCAGATATAGACGCCTGGCCCTGCGATTAACTTGCGAACCTGCTCCTGGGATTTCCCACAAAAGGAGCATTTAAGATGAGAATCGTACTTGGACATGACTGTGCCTCTAAATCACCTGTCGCCTTAGTCAACCTGCGTTCGCCGAGGCTACTGGCCCGGATTATCTGTATCAATGCGAGCAATTACACTATCAATCAACCCATACTCACGGGCTTCCTCAGCGGACATAAAGAAGTCCCGCTCCGTGTCGGCTTCAATTTTTTCTAGGGGCTGCTTCGTGTGGTGAGACAGCATCTGGTTGAGGCGCTGCTTGAGGTAGAGAATCTCCTTGGCCTGAATCTCGATATCCACAGCCTGCCCCTGTGCACCGCCTAAAGGCTGGTGAATCATAATGCGGGAGCTCGGCAGAGACAGGCGCTTGCCCTCAGCGCCCCCCGCTAGCAAAAACGCCCCCATACTGGCAGCGAGGCCGAAGCAGATGGTTGCCACATCGGGGCGGACCTGCTGCATGGTGTCGTAGATGGCCATCCCGGCGGTCACCGAGCCTCCAGGTGAATTGATGTAGAGCTGAATATCTTTCTCAGGGTCCTCGGCATCGAGAAACAGCAGCTGGGCAACAATGGAATCTGCTACTTCATCGGTAACTTGGGAGCCCAGAAACACAATCCGCTCTCGCAATAGGCGGGAGTAGATGTCAAAGGCGCGCTCGCCCCGACCCGATTGCTCGACGACCGTAGGCACAATGCCGACCGGTGAAGAGGTTAGCGCTGCGCCCTGGTGTGATGACTGTAGGGTAGTGAGAAAATCAGCGGAGTGGCTCGTAGTCATACTCAATTGAGAGAAATTAGAAAGGGTGAAGCAGGGGAGCGGGTTAATTCCTAACCGTCATTATGCCTTAACTCCCTAAAAAGTTGTGCCGTCTGTATCGAGCAGCGCCGAAATCTTCAAGCACTGTGACATATAGCCGTCTTCTGGTTTCACTGGGACGGCCATAGCACAGTGCGGAAGAGGCTATTGGCGCCTACGACTCTTCCGGGGCGCCTGCTGCCGCTGCGTCTTCTTCTGAGTCCTCTTCCGCATCGGCATCGGCGGCAACAGGCGCTGCTCCCTCATCGTCAGCAGCTTCGCTGGCCACCTCAACCGTGGCCTCGCTAGCCGCTACCGCAGGGGCTTCTGCCAGTTCGCCCTCTCCTGCCGGCTCTTCGGCTTCATCTTCAGCAAGGCTTCCCTCGGGGACTAGCTCTACGGTGTTGTGTTCCGCTAGCCAGTCCAGCACCTTCTCTTCCAGCATCTCCTCTTCAAT
>JBCCAG010000372.1:0-4551 GCA_039814955.1 Cyanobacteria bacterium P01_A01_bin.135 | reverse complement strand
GAAGCGGTGGCCGAGGCGCTGGTGGTAGGGGTAACGATCGCCCCTACCGTCGCGTAGATTTGGGTGACAATGCCGCTGAAAGGCGCCAGGATGTCCGCGTCGTCGAGCTGGGTTTGGGTAATAGCTACCTGAGCCTCAGCCGCCGCGACGGCAGCTTGCGCGGCAGCGATATCTTCGGGCCGCGAGCCCGTCACCGCCTCTTCAAGCTGTTGACGGGCCTCCTCCAGGCTAGCCGCTGCGCTGCGGGCGTCGCTCTCGTACTGGTCCAGCTCATTTTGGGAAACAGCCCCCTCCGTGACTAGCTCCCGGAAGCGCTTCAGCCGCGCCAGGGTTAAATCTACCTGGGCTTCTGCAGACTCCACCTGCGCTTGCGCCCGGCGAACCTCCTCCTGGCGGCTCCCCGCCACGACCCGATCCCGGTCAGCCTCGGCCTGGACGAGCTGGGCCTGGCGCTGCTGTAGCTCTGCCGCCAGACTGCCCACATCCATGCGCGCCAAAACCTGCCCTCTGCTCACCGTATCCCCCTCATCTACGTACAGCTCCTCCAATTGGCCAGTGACCTTGGGGCTGAGGTTGACGGTGTCTACCGGCACCACGGCACCACTCCCTTCCACACGAATTGTCAGCTGCTCGGCGGTAACGGGAGTGGTCAGTAGCTCGGTCTGAGGTCGCCTTTCCCGGCGGCGTGGAAAAAAGCTACCGAGGAGAACTAGCAATAGAATTCCGCTCAAAATATAGATGACCCAGCGCCCACGCTGCCAGAGCGATCGCGCCTTCGGTGATTTCTCGCCCATAGGATTACCCCCGCTACCTTTTGAAGCCGCCATCCTGTCCTAGTAGGGGAATACCTCAACCGTCTCTAGCTGCTCTAGCTGCTCCGGTGTCAACACCTCCTGCAGCGCTTGCTCCATCACGTCGCTGGCGGCGGCAATTTCCTCAATCTGGGTATCGCTGAGGTTAAGTTCAGCCAAGGGATTGGTTTCTGGCGGGGCTTCGGCGGCCTGCCCGCTTTCCCGCAGCGCCTCTAGCTGATCCAGCTGTTCCGGCGTCAAGACGTTCTCGATCACCTGCCGGTAGTCCTGCATGATGCCGCGCAGCTGCCGCATCTGGGAAAAGCTCAGATCCAGCTCTTGAAACGCGGCCCGAGGATTGCTGGGCCTGGCTTCAGTCAAAGTGGGAGCCGCGAGGAGCAAGCCGGTCAAGCCGGCGCTTGCCACCAGGATACGAATAGACTGGCGCATTAGTGCTGTTAGGCTCATAATCTTTTGAAATCTTGTGGTGCTCTATTTAAGAAGCGGGGCGGGCAATGCCCGCCCCGATAACTCACGTATGGTTGACGGCGTGAATACCCGTATCAGGGAATAGCCTCATATTAGGGAAGCAGCCTGGCTTTGGCGTGAAGCAAACCTCCCAAACCACCCCGTGAACAATGCCCTACCAAAATCAGGACAATTGCCCTATTGAATCTTCTATCAATCAGGTCAGAAGGCCCTTGTCAGCGCTCAAATCATCCGGGGTAGCATAAAAGCGAACAGCCTTTGGCATGGAGAGCCTCTATGAAGCTAGTCGCGCGATCGCGATCGCCCCTGCGCCTGCTCCTCTATGTGGAGTGGATTTTGCTGGGTATGGCGGTGTTTCTGTCTCTGCCCATGGCCCCTTTTGCTACAGCGCCATTCACCCCGGAGGCTACAGTTCTATGGCCCCGGCTCGCCATCATTAGCCTGTTTGCGGTGATGGGGCTCCGCCTGCCGACGCAGCGGTGGACAAAGATAGCCTACACCGTCATTGAGCTAGGGCTGCTGGGGCTGCTAATTGCCGGCGGGGCCCCGGCACCCTTACCCATGCGGCTCTCTCCTCAGCTAGGGCTGGTGACCGTGATTCGCAGCAGCCAGATGTTTCAGATGGGCGGGCGACTGGTGGTTTTGGGGCTGGTGTTTGTGGTTCATTTAGTCACCACGTTTTCTCGGGCTGGCGGGGGCGCCCTGGATACAGAGCTGATGCTGCGCCTTAACCCGAGCTACTCCCAAGGGGAACTAAATCTGTTTAAGGTTCATGCCCTGGTCTTCTTGCTGCTGGTGATGGTGTTTGTGCTGCTGCTGGTGAGCGCGCTGCTGTCGGCGCACCGCAGCCAGCACAAGCTGACCCTAGCCCACGAGGCCCTGCGGCGCTATGCCGCCAAGGTAGAAGGGCAGGCCACTTTGCAGGAGCGCAACCGCATTGCCCGCGAAATTCACGATTCTTTGGGCCACACCCTCACCGCACAGACAATTCTGTTAGAAAACGCGCTGCTGTTTTTGCCGTCGACAGCCAGCCGCACCAAAAGCTACCTAATGGAAGCCAAGGACTCCGCCTATGGCGCGCTCAGGGAGGTCTCGCGCTCCGTCACCACGCTGCGCAATGCGCCTCTGCTCAATGAGTCACTGCTACAGCTGATTCCGAAGATGGTGGATGGCATCTGTGCACCCGCGCAAATTGAGGCGAGCTGCCGGGTGAAAGTGCCGGCTCGGCTGCCCGAAGATATCACTACAGCCCTGCTGCGCATTGCCCAAGAGGCCTTGACCAACGTTGTGAAGCACAGCCAGGCTACCCAGGTTAAGGTCACCCTTGCCTCGCGGCGCGATCGCCTCTACATTCAGGTATGGGACAACGGCCAAGGCTTTGACCCCAGCAAAAACACCTCCGGCTTTGGCCTCCGGGGAATTCGCGAGCGGGCTGCCGATTTAGAAGGGAGGTGCCAAATCTGGAGCGCTCCGGGGCGCGGCTGTCGAATCAGCGTTACCTTTCCGTCACCCTGTCCCCCACTACGGGCCGTTAATCTCCCTCGTGGCTAGCGAGCCCAGCTTACCGCCATCCAGCGTCTTTACAGTCATGCCTCCCATCCGCTTGCTGCTCGTCGATGACCAGGCAATTATCCGTGAAGGGCTCGCCAACTTGCTCGGGGCTCAGCCGGGAATGACGGTGGTGGGGGATGCCGACAACGGCCAGCGGGCCATTGAGCGGGTGCAGGCGCTCTACCAGACCCCACAGCAGCCAGACATCGTGCTGATGGATGTGCGTATGCCCCAGGTGGATGGAGTAGCGGCAACCGAGCATATTTGCGGCAGCTTTCCAGAGGTAAAGGTCTTGGTGCTCACCACCTTTGATGACGATGAGTACGTCCAGCAGGCCATGCGGTACGGGGCCAAAGGCTACCTGCTCAAGCAGACCCCCATTGCCGAGCTAGCGATCGCCATTCAGTCCGTGCACCGGGGCTGCACCTATATGGGCCCGGGCCTCTTTGAGAAGACGATCCTTCCCCACAGCGCTGACGCCCTACCACCGACGGCTATCGCAGAGCTATCGCCCCGAGAGCAAGATGTTTTAGGGTTAATCAGCCAGGGGTACAGCAACCGGGAAATTGCCCAGGCGCTGTTTATTTCTGAGCGCACGGTGCGCAACCACGTCACCCGCATCCTCAGTCAGCTGCAGCTGCGCGATCGCACCCAGGCGGCGCTGTTTGCGCGGGGCTCCTTACCCCACGGGCGATCGGTCTAAGAGACAGGGGACGTGCGGCTATCTAGCTCAAACTTGGCCAGGTCCCAGTCGGGGCGGAGGTTACTGGCCCGCCGCAGGTAGGTATGGTGGACCGGCAGCGCTGGTTCCGGCACGTTGAGGTGAATCAGCACCCGGATGCATCGCTCTAGGCTGCCCTCCACATGCATCTGCTGCAAATCAATCATCGGCACATCTTGCCAGTGGGAGCGCTCCCGGGCGATCGCCGCGGGAAATGTTGCATCTAGGTCTCGAGTGACTGAGAAGGTGGCGCTGATGATCTGGTCTGTGTCAATTTGGTTGTAGGACTCTAAAGTGGTCAGTAATTCTGTCACGGCCTCGCGAATCGCATCGACTGTGTTTTCTGAGGCAGTGGTTGCCCCGCGAATTGCTTTGACTTTCCACTCCACGGACTGATCCTCCAATTTGACGCAACATCTAAAAGTTAGCTCAACAAGACCACCGACACCTCTACTTTGACAGGTGGCGATGCTGGTAATAGTGCGCTAGGTCACAGCGCTATGGACGATAAAGCCATAAGGGTAGCCCGTTGGTCTGCACTTCAAACTCCAGCCAATTAATTCCTACTACGGCGGCAGCATAGGCCTGATTGCGGGATAACACCCGGCTCACTAAGGACTTGGGCTCCTCAAAGGTGTAGGTTTCTGTCTTCTCGGGGTCAAGGCCTGCCAGCTCTGCCGCCCAGCGCCGCGCGTCCTCTTCGGTGCCAAGCCGGTCAACAACTCCTAGGTCTAGGGCCTGCTGGCCGGTAAAAATTCGGCCATCGGCAAAGGATTTGACCGTATCTACCTCTAGCCCCCTTGCCTCAGCAACAGTGTTGACGAATTGCTGATAGCTGACGTCAATCAGCTCCTGCAGAATGTCCTGCTCCGGCGGCGTCAGCTCCCGATCAAAGGCCAAGATATCTTTGTAAGGGCCAGACTTGATCACTTTAAAGGAGACCCCGATTTTGTTGAGCAGCTCTTCTAGGTTGTTGCCCCGCAAAATCACGCCGATGCT
>JBCCAG010000332.1:0-4846 GCA_039814955.1 Cyanobacteria bacterium P01_A01_bin.135 | reverse complement strand
GAATGTTTTGGCCCCCTAGAGGTCAACTACGACTACGAGGCTATCCGCCGGGTAACCAGCCGGGCGGTGATTGAGGCGGGTCCGAACTCCATCTGGCGCTACCGCCCTTTCTTGCCCGTTGAGACCAGCACCCCCATCGACGTGGGTACGGGGATGACGCCGCTGCTGAAGGCCAACCGCCTGGCGCGCCGCCTGGGTCTCAAGAACCTCTACATTAAGAACGACGCGGTCAACATGCCCACCTTGAGCTTCAAGGATCGGGTGGTGTCAGTGGCCCTCACCCGCGCCCAAGAGCTGGGCTTCTCTACCGTGTCCTGCGCCAGCACCGGCAACCTGGCTAACTCCACAGCTGCGATCGCTGCCCATGCCGGGCTAGACTGCTGCGTGTTCATCCCCTCTGACCTAGAGTCAGGCAAAGTGCTGGGCACCCTGATCTACGGCCCCACCCTAATGGCGGTAGAGGGCAACTACGACCAGGTGAACCGCCTGTGCTCTGAGGTGGCTAACACCCACGGCTGGGGCTTTGTGAACATCAACCTGCGCCCCTACTACTCAGAAGGTTCCAAGACCCTAGGCTTCGAGGTGGCTGAGCAGCTCGGCTGGCAGCTCCCGGACCACATTGTTGCACCGTTGGCCTCCGGTTCTTTGTACGGCAAAATCTACAAAGGCTTCCAGGAGTTCGTCAAAGTTGGCCTAGTGGAAGATAAGCCCGTCCGCTTTAGCGGCGCTCAGGCCGAAGGCTGCTCACCGATCTACCAGGCGTACAAAGAGGGCCGCGACTTCATCAGCCCTGTCAAGCCCAACACCATCGCCAAGTCCATCGCCATCGGCAACCCGGCAGACGGCGTCTACGCCCTCGATATCGCCCGCAAGACCAATGGCAATATTGAGGCGGTCACCGACGCGGAGATCGTAGAAGGCATGAAGCTCCTAGCGGAGACCGAAGGCGTCTTCACCGAAACCGCTGGCGGCACCACCATTGCTGTGCTCAAGAAGCTGGTGGAAGCGGGCAAGATTGACCCCGATGAAACCACTGTCGCCTACATCACCGGTAACGGCCTCAAGACCCAGGAAGCGGTTCAGGGCCACATCGGCGAGCCCTTCACCATCGAGCCGAAGCTAGAGAGCTTTGAGCGGGCGCTGGAGCGGGCCCAGACCTTGGGTCGCTTGGAGTGGCAGCAAACCATCGTGTAGGCTGTCTATCTGGGCAGATTTCCGCATCTTGTAGGGACATGGCATTGCCATGTCCCTACCCCTGTTAAAGGCGTCATCAAACCGCCTATCTATTGAACCGTTTACCTACCGATTCCATAAAGATCCATGACTGTCAAAGTCCTCATCCCCACCCCCCTACAGAAATTCACCAAAGACCAAGCCACCGTCAACTGTGAGGCTGGCGATATCTCTGGCCTCCTCGACTCCCTGGACCAGCAGTATCCCGGTATTAAAGGCCGCCTGTGCGACGACGAGGGCAAATTGCGCCGCTTCATCAATTTCTACGTCAACAGCGAGGACATCCGCTTTTTAGAAGGACAAAATACCGCCCTCAGTGACGGCGATGAGGTAAGCATCGTCCCCGCTGTAGCCGGTGGCTAAACCCAGCGTTGCGACTCAAGGCGGGCTACGACCCTGGATTAGGCGCAATAAAAAAGAAAAAATCCCGGCAGCAACCGGGATCTAGAGAGACGAGCTGTGCAACACTCTTCTCTATTTTGCCTTCTCAGTCACAATAAACACATAAAAACGAGGTAAATGTACTGAGCTGTGGGTAAAGATTTGGGTAAGGTTGCAAGTCGCCTATGTGTTTTCCAGGTTAGCCGTGCGCACAGAGACCCGCACCGTCTGCTCACCCCGCCTTACCTGAAGCTGCAGCCGTTGGCCCACGTCCGTTGCGTCAACCAGGGTCTGCAGGTCAACAGCGGAGGTCACCGCCTGCCCGTCTACTGACACAATTACATCCCCCCGGCGCAGTCCTGATTCGGCGGCTGGGGTGCCAGGCTGAATGCCGGTGACTAAAACGCCGTTCACCTCCGGCAGAATAAAGGTGGAGTTGGGGTCGCTGTTGTTTTCTTGAGCGATGCGGGGGGTCAGGGTGGCGATTTGGACGCCAATGTAGGGGTGGTCTACCTGCTCTCCGCGGGCCAGCTGCGGGGTGATTTCCTTCACCTTATTGATGGGGATGGCAAACCCAATGCCGTTGGCGTTGGCCCGAATCGCAGTGTTGACGCCGATCACCTGACCGCGATCGTTCAATAGCGGTCCGCCGGAGTTGCCGGGGTTGATGGCGGCATCGGTCTGGATGAACTCTAGCCGCTTGTCTGGAATCCCCACAGCGCTGCTAGAGCGGTTGAGGGTGCTGACAATGCCCAAGGTCACGGTATTATCGAGGCCTAGCGGATTCCCGACGGCGATCGCCCAGTCCCCCACATCTACCTGGTCCGAATCTCCCAGGGAAGCCACAGGGAGACCAGAGCTGCCCGTGATTCGCACCACCGCCAGGTCCGTCACCTCATCGGCCCCCAGCACTTCACCGTTGAAGGTGCGTCCATCCTTGAGCCGTACACTCACTCGGTCAGCTCGGTCCACCACGTGGGCATTGGTCAAAACGAGCCCATCCCCATCGATGATGAAGCCAGAGCCCTGTCCCCGCAGCCGCTGTTCAAAGGAGGGATTGGGTGACATCTGGTCACCAAAGAAGGGCCGAAAGAAAGGGTCTTCAAAGAAGGGGTTGCTGAAGCGCCGGGTCACCGTCCGCTCTGTGTCGATGCGAACGACCGCAGAGCCGACGGATTTTACGGCATCCGCGACGAAGTTCTGGCTCCGGGTAGCGGTCACCGGTGCTTGCGCTAGTAAAGGCTGCGGCAAGGCCCAAGCTGGCGCTGATACCGACAGCGTCAATAGGGCGGATAGCAATACCGCAAAAAGTCGGACCAAGCGTTTGTGCTGCATAGTTGGTGGAAGTATCTTTCTTGTGCAAGGAGCCTCCAGGTGAGCCCCTCGATTCTTCCCAATTTTAGCCGCTGCGCCATCTCCGCTAACGGCGGTGCTGGTCGGCTTTCCGCACTGTCTGTGGGATGGTTCTCGCGATCGCCATAAATAAACAAAAAAAGACCCGGTCTTTTTGATAAGCCCCCAGAAAGACCAGGCCAATGGCTTCAAGTAGCACATCTGATAAATCGCTGAAGCAACAAATGCCCCTTCAATTGCTTAGCCTTATCAGATAGGCTCCTTAGCAGTTACCCCTATTCTGGCGAACTGTACCAATTTATACGTCGGCGGAACTACTGAAATTAGAAGATTGAGCTACTTTAATCTGAAAGAGTAGTCGCGCTTAGCTGCGTAGGATTACGGTTTCGCTAAGAGTCTTATTGTAGAGCGAATACAGAACCCATGGCAGGCAATCCACCTTGCCTATGGCAAACAGTCTAAATACTCCTCGCTATCCCAGTTACTCGTCGTCGCCAAAAAGCGTATCCACTCATCCCGCTTATACTCCTCGTACAGCCGGTACATCTCCCCTGGCAGCGCCGACTTAATCACCTCATCCTCAGCCAAGCGGTCTAACGCATCCCCCAAGCACATGGGCAGCTTGCGCACCTGCTTGCCCGTCTCCATCGCCTGGTAAATGTTGCGCTGTTCTGGCTCGCCGGGGTCCAGGTTGCGGCTTAGCCCATCGTCAAAAGCCTTCAGCAGTGCCCCCGCCATCAGGTAGGGGTTCACCATCGAATCCACTGCCCGGTACTCAAAGCGTCCCGGCGCGGAGACTCTGAGGCCGCAGGTGCGGTTTTGGTAACCCCAGTCAGAGTACACCGGGGCCCAAAAGCCCGCGTCCCATAGGCGACGGTATGAATTCACTGTGGAGCAGCCGATGGCGGTGAGCGCCCCCAAATGCTCAATCACCCCGCCGATGCACTTCAATCCCACGGGCCCTGGTATGCGGCGCGACTCCCCTTTCACGGGCATGAAGGTATTCTCGCCGCCCTTGAGGTAGGTGAAGTTAGCTTCCATGCCGGGCAAGGTCTCTAGGTCAAAGCCGTTCACCTTCTCGCTGCCCCCCTGCCACAGGGACAGATTGTGGTGACAGCCGGAAGCCGACACCCCCAGGAAGGGCTTGGACATAAAGCAGGCAATTAGGTTAAACTCGCGGGCCACCTGGGCGCAGATTTGCCGGTAGGTGGTAAGGCGATCGCAGGTGCGCAGGGCGTCGTCGTACATGAAGTTCAGCTCTAGCTGCCCCGGCGCGTCCTCATGGTCCCCTTGGATCATGTCCAAACCCATGGCGCGGCTATACTCAATCACCCGTAGGAATACCGGGCGCAGCTCCTCGAACTGGTCAATGTGGTAGCAGTTGGGCTTGGTCACCCCGCCGTCCGGCTTGCCATCCGGCCCTTTTTTCAGCCACATCATTTCCGGCTCGCAGCCGTGGCGCAGGTGCAGGCCGTGCTTCTCTTGGAACATGGCGTGGATGCGCTTCAGATTGCCCCGGCAGTCGCCGGTGAGGAAGGCCCCCGGATCTTCCACCTCTTCCCGGTTGCGGAAGCAGACGCAGTAAACCCGCGCCACCCGCTTATCCCATGGCAATTGGCAAAAGGTCTCCGGGTCGGGAATGGCCACCAGCTCTGCCGCTTCCGGGCCGTAGCCCAGGTAGTTGCCCTGACGGTTAAGGAACAGATTTACCGTCGCGCCGTAGACGAGCTGGAAGCCATTGGCGGCGGTGGTCTCCCAGTGGTCGGCGGGGATGCCTTTACCGACAATACGCCCCGTCACCGAGACAAACTGGTAGTAGATGTACTGGATGCCCAGCTCTTTAATTTTAGAGCGCACCTGGGCTACCAAATCGCTACGG
>JBCCAG010000201.1:0-6231 GCA_039814955.1 Cyanobacteria bacterium P01_A01_bin.135 | reverse complement strand
ACTAGACTTTGGCGGAACTCGGCCCTTCGGGATGCGGATGGTCATGCTCTCTCAACTGGGTGCGATTGAAACTCCGGCGATTTACTTGGTTGGTGGACAAAAAATCGCTTGATCAAGGTGCGACAGATAAACCTCCAAAAATGGTATTCGCGCTTTCCGGTGCTTTTGGGCTTTCTGTCTTTGGGGCGGAGCTGGGGTTTATTGACGGCGATCGCCGCCTGCGGCTGGTGCAGCTGTTTGATAAGCAGGCCCAGCTCTCCCAGATCACCTTGATTCGGGAAAGCCTTGCAGGTAGCGGGGCCCAGCCCCAGCCTCAGCTCACCGTGGAAGACCTGCTGGGCACCTGGCAAGGCAAAGCCACCACCCACTACGCTGACCTGCGATCGCCCGATGAATTTGGCACCAGCCTGCAGCTATCTCGCCAGGGGAACCGGGTAACCCAGACGCTCACCCTACCCGGGCGCACCTTGACCTCTGAGGCGACAGTTGAAGGTTCGTCCCTGCGGTTTGAGGGGAGTGGCGGGGTTGTACAGGTGCTGCTGCTGCCGGGCGGGGCCTCCAGTACAACGCCGCTGGAGCTTCCCAAACGGCAGGACTTCTTTTTAGAGGCGGGCTGGCTGCTGTCTCCCACGCGGCGGCAGCGAATGATTCGCCGCTACAACGAGAGCGGCGCTTGGGAGACTCTGACGCTGATGGAGGAAGAGAAGCAGGTTTAGGGGGCGGCAAGGCTGCGCTAGGACGCTAGGAAATAGGACGTCAGGAAACCTAGCAAAGCCACTGCCAATACTGGATTACGCGTTGCTAACCCGACCGACGGCAGCTAAAGCGGCAGACTTTGCGCATAGCTGCGCTCTTTCGAGAAACGGTACGGTCCCATCAGCGCTCCCCAGATTGGCTTCTCGGTCTCGGGGTTGACGCCGCGGTCGTAGCTGAGGAATTCCTGCTCATCCACTTCAAACCCCAGCACCACCTGGCCCACCTTGCCGTCAAACTCGAATCGGCAGCGATCGCCTGGCCGCATTTGAGCCTTGAATCGCCCCTGCTCGTGGCCAATGTCTAGAACGCAGCCCGGCAGAAAGGTGAGGTCATCCTCCGTCACCGCTGCCAGCATCTCGGGGCGTTGCCCCGCCCCTTTGAACTGTCCCGGCTGCTTAAAGGCAAAGTACTGGCCCACCAGCTGGCCATTGGTCTCTTGTAGCATTAGCACCCGCTGCCGGTAGGCCTGCTCCAGCTTCAGCACATTGGCCTGCTCCGCAAAAATTGCCAGGTTGCCCCGTAGCCGCTGGGGTAGAGGCCGGTGCCACAGCCGCAGGTGCACGAACCAAGCAGCCTGCTCGGCGGCTTGGGCTTGGTTGGTAAATTCACCGGCGAGCCACTGGGCCAGGGTTGTAAGAGAATTCATGGTGATGGTGGGGCAGCGTGGGGCGACAGGTCTATCCTACTGCTATGGCAGCGCAAACCGCGAACCACCCATCAGGTAATCTTATGGATCATCCTTCAATATCAGCCCGGCTGCGATCGCACCTGGAAGTGGTGGCCCGCGAACGCGATGCTTATCTCGCTACGGGAGGCCGCGTTCTGGTGCGGGAATACCTGCAGCAGCAGTTGGGCCAATGGGGACCGGTGGAGCGCCACTGTTTTTCAGCGGCGGGGCACAGCGGCGAGAATTTAATTCTCCAGTTGCCTGGGCGGGAGGCTAGACCCGGCCCGCCGCTTCTGGTAGCGGCCCATTACGATGGGGTGCCCGGTAGCCCTGGCGCAGACGATAACGCTACGGGGGTGGCGGTGCTGCTGGAGCTGGCCCGCGCCTGGGCAGCTCAGCCACCGGCTTGCCCGGTACAGCTGGTGGCTTTTGACCTGGAGGAGTATGGGCTGCTGGGGAGTCGTGCCTACGCCCAATCCCTGCGGCAGCGCCGCGCACCTCTGCGGCTGATGCTGTCCCTTGAAATGCTGGGCTACTGCGACCCGACTCCGGGGTCTCAGCGCTACCCACCGGGGCTGCAGTGGCTCTACCCAAACCAAGGCAACTTTATTGCTCTGGTGGGAAACCTGCCGGCTTGGCGGCAAACCCGACAGCTCAGCCACCAACTGCAGCATCACCTACCCTGCGAGTGGCTAGTGGCGGGCTGGCGCGGGAAGCTGGTGCCGGCAACCCGCCGCAGCGACCACGCCCCCTTTTGGGACTGCGGCTACCGAGCCGTCATGGTCACCGATACCTCGTTTCTGCGCAACCCCCACTACCACCAGCCCAGCGATCGCGTGGAGACGCTGGATTTGAGCTTTTTAGCGCGGGTGTACCTGGGCCTAGAGCAGGGGCTTCGCCATATAAGCACCTTATGACTGAGCCACTTAAACTGAGCCGCAGCTAAGCCACCTGAATTTAACCTCTGTAGCGCTGCTCAAGCCACTGGCGGACCTCGGCCTCGCTGCTGCAGGTGGTCCGCTGCCGGGTCACCGGATCGTACATCCGGTAGTAGGGATTGCCTTGGCGATCGCGGTGGTGGGTGACGATGGGTTCATCGTTGGGGGTCAGGGCCTGCAGCAGCGCTGTCAGAGCATTGCCCCAGGCGTGCTGCAGATTTGCTAGGCCATGGCGGAGCTTGGGGCGCTGGTTAGGGCGAACGCCTTCTAGGATGTAGTAGTCTAGCCGGGTTGAGCGGTTCATGATTAATTCCTCCGATTACAGATACGGTTGAAGCGAGACTTGATGAGTGGCTAAGCAAACGATATTTGGGGGGGAACCCCCTGACAGCGTCGTTGCACTTGTGCCTTCCTGCGTATGTTCCAGATTGTGTCAAACTCAGCTCGACCAGAACAGAGGCAGTTACTGTAAATTGTTATGGGTACAGTTTTGAATGCCAGAACTGTTTTGGTTGTCAAGCCCCGCAACTGTACCCGCCCCTTCACTGCCAAGGTCAATGACCCTCACCCCCCTCACCCCGACTGCCAATCTGCCGCTCTACGAGCAGGTGGCCCAGCGCATTCAAGGCTCTATTGAAGACGGCACCCTAGCACCGGGCGATCGCCTCCCCTCGGTGCGGCGGCTGCGCCATCAGCTCTCCGTCAGCATGTCTACGGTGCTAGAGGCCTACCGCCTGCTAGAAGACCAGGGGTTGATTATGGCAAAGCCCCAGTCGGGCTACTACGTTCGCCAAACCCTGCCGCTGCCCCCCGAACCCAGCTCCTCAGCGCCACCGGCAAAGGGCCAGCAGATCGACATTTCCCTGGCGCAGGAGGTAAATGACTCCGTGCGCAACCGCGATTTACTCCAGCTGGGGGCGGCGGTGCCCGCGGTGGATCACTTACCCGTCGCTGCGCTGAACCGGATTATGGGCCAGGTGCTGAGGGCCGAAGGGGCGATTGCCCATGGCTACGGCGCCTCCTTTGGCTGCGCGCCCCTGCAGCAGGAGGTGGCCAAGCGAATGCTCAACGCCGGCTGCTCCATAGCCCCGGAGGATGTGGTGGTTACCAACGGCGCGACGGAGGCGGTCTACCTGTCCCTGCGGGCGGTGACCCAGCCGGGGCAAGTCGTCGCCATCGAGTCTCCCATCTACTTTGGCATGCTGGAGATGATGAAATCCCTGGGACTCAAGGCCCTGGAGCTGCCCACCCATCCCAGAGACGGCATTTCTCTCACCGCCCTAGAAGACGCCCTGAAAACCAAAGCGGTGGCCGCCTGCCTCATGATTCCCACCTTCAATAACCCCATGGGAAGCTGCATGAGCGACGAGAGCAAAAAGGCCCTGGTGGATTTGCTTAACCGCTACGATGTGCCGCTGGTGGAAGATGACATCTACGGCGAGCTGCAGTTTGAGGGCGATCGCCCCAAGGCCGTCAAAGCCTTTGATACCGAGGAACGGGTGCTCTATTGCTCCTCCATCAGCAAGACCCTATCCCCTGGCCTGCGGGTGGGCTGGTCCATTGCCGGACGATACCAACCCCAGATTCGGCGGCGCAAGCTTGTGGTCAGCCAGATGAGCGGCATCGCGGCCCAGCTCACGGTGGCCACCTTCTTTGCCAGCGGCGGCTGCGATCGCCACCTGCGCAAGCTGCGGCGACTCAACCAGTCCCAGACCAGCCATATGCTGCGGACCATCCGCGCCCACTTCCCCGAAGTCACCCGGGTGACCCAACCAAAAGGGGGGCATGTGCTGTGGTTAGAGATGCCCCCCGGATTTGATTCTTTGGCGCTGTACCGGCAGCTGCTGCTGCACAACATCAGCATTGCGCCGGGGATTATGTTCTCGGCGGCGGGGCGCTATGGCAACTGCTTTCGTCTCAACACTGCCCTGCCCAGCTCGCCCGCCCTAGACCAGGCCCTAGAGACCATCGGGCAGATGGCGGCCCAGCAGCTTCGCCCTTAAGACAAGTCGGCGTCTCGCACATCCATATCCGACGGGAATACATCAGACACCATCGCCTCTAGGGTGGCGAGCTCAATGGCGTGCTCCGCCTGCTCATGGAGCGGGCTAGAGAGGGGAATCAACTGCAGACGGCGATTGTCCTGCAGCAGGTCAAACTGGGCCTCATCCTTTGAGCGACGCAGCTCAATTCCATCAAAGCTAGAGACGTTGAGGTAAAGCGTCTGGTTGGCTACGAGGGTGGCCTGATTCGGGTCGCTGAACACTTCGACCACATAGCCCTCCCCCTCAGCAAGGCAGGTCTCCCCTTCCAGATAGCGGTAGTGGACCGCCCCCACATTGGAGAGGATGCGGCGCATGTCCCGCTTGTTGACAATGGTGCCCACATCGACGATGCAGGGGGCGGGTAAGTTAGAGCGATTAATGCGGTCGTAGGTCATTAGCGTGCAATGTGAGTGGCGATCAGGAAAGGTTCCGTCTACCGGCTTGGTGAAGGCGGTCTAGAGTAGTTGGCCATAAGTAAATGGTATTGGGGTTTGCCCCCCTGGCGGGGGGCAAACCCTCTGTCAGCGCCATTTATTCATGTCCTTCTATTCATGTCTTCAAGGGCCAGATGGGGTTATCTGTAAAATTACGGAGCAGGGTTATAAAACTCAGGATTAGCGTCAGGTGATGCCCCCATGACAATTGGTTGGCTTGTCCAGTGGATTCAATTGAGGCTCAGCAGCGCTGCCGCCGCCATTATGTTCTACACGAGGTTACCGGTTCCATCACGATGGTGTTCAAATTTTGATCGGGTGGCCCGCTATGCTCCCAGCGTTGGCCCTTTGATTGGCGGCATTCTGGCAGGCCTGGACAGCGGCTTGCTCCACCTCAGTATGCCCACCGCTACCCGCAGCGCTATCATCGTTTTGATTTGGATTTGGCTCACGGGAGGTCTACACCTGGACGGGGTGCTCGACACCGCCGATGGCCTGGCCGTGCCGGATGCCCAGCGCCGTCTGCAGGTGATGGCCGACAGCCGCGTGGGGGCCTTTGGGGCGATCGCCGGGGCTAGCCTGATTGCCCTCAAAGTAGTGGCGCTGGGGGACATTACCCAGCACCGGGGCGCGGTATTAATGCTGGTGGCCGGCTGGGGGCGCTGGGGTCAGCAGGTGGCGATCGCCCGCTACCCCTACCTAAAGGCCGAAGGTAAGGGGGCCATGCACAAGTCAGCCCTGCCCTCCGTTTGGTCAACCCTACCCAGCCTAGCGCTACTGCTAGCTCTTCACTGGCTGACGCTTGGCAGCAGCGGGCTGCTGTGGCTGGGCTCAGCCGCCCTTAGTGGTGGAATAGCCTGGGGAACCGGCGCTTGGATAGACCGGCGCTTGGGGGGGCATACTGGAGATACCTACGGCGCGGTAGTGGAATGGACGGAGGCGATCGCCCTTGCCGGCTTTGCTGCGCTGCTGGCGTAGCCTGAGACCAGCCTCAGGAGAAATCCATGGACGAGGGATGGTTCTTAGCTATAATTCGGAATATCCATCGAGCTTAGTCTCCATTTTGTCAGAGCTATCCTGATGCCTTAATCCACTGGCGGAAGTAATGTGGGGCAGCCCTATATCTCGTGTTAGCCGCCTTTGACGAGTTTAGTATATGCCCAAAGAGTTTAGGAGCTCAGCGGGCGCTCCCACACCCACGGCTCGGCGGCTGGTTCTGTAGACTGTGGCGTAGGGAAGCTAGAGACAGGTTTTAATGATTCGCGAGTTAGATTTGTAGACAAGTTTAATGGTGACTGCTAAAGCACGATGGTACTGGGAAGTATGAAGGACAACAGCGCCGGAGAAAACAAGCGACTTCTGCTGATCGATGACGATCCAAACCTGATTTT
>JBCCAG010000171.1:0-6673 GCA_039814955.1 Cyanobacteria bacterium P01_A01_bin.135 | reverse complement strand
TGCTGATGTTCCAACCGGAAACGGGTAACCTCAGCCTCAACTTAGACATCACCAAAAATATCTTTCAGGCCCTAGGGGGTAAGTTCACCATTCGCCGCCATCCCGAGCAGGGAGAAGTGGTCACTATCTTCTTGCCTATGGAAGCGGCGGAGGCCAGCTAGACCTAGGCTTGCGCCATCACTCGCCCCACACATTATTCGCCCCACAAACGACGGCGCGGCGTTCCCCCTAAGCGTTTGTCAGCGTCCTGCAGTAAAGCCGGGATAGGCAGATTCTCTGGGCAGCGGGGCAGGCAGTCGCCGCAGTCGGTGCAGCGATTGCCTCGCCGCCCAGGAAACCAGTGGCCGGCGTTCTCAAACATGCCGTAGCGGTAACGGCCATAGTCGGTCATGTCGTGGGCGATCGCCAGGTTGCGCAGCCGCAGCACCTCAGGGATGTGAATCGCTTCGGGGCAGGGCAGGCATTGGTAGCACTGCTGGCACTGGCTGGTGCCTAGGGCTTGGTTAGCCTGCTGGTCTAGGCGGGCGATCGCCGCTTGCTCCTGGGGCTCTAGTTGTCCGCCCTGCAGCAGCCCTAGGGTGGGAGCTAGTTCAGCGGCGGTGGCGGGGCCTACGCTGAGGGTGGTGATGCGGGGGTCGCTAAGCAGGAAGCGGTAGTTGAGCGCCAGGGGACTGTAGGGGCGGCAGGTCTCCACCAACGTCGGGGGCGGCTGGTGCAGCAGCCCGCCCTTATCAGCGGGGGAGATGATGAAGATGCCCATGTCCTGCTGGTGAGCCTGGGCGATCGCCTCGGCATGGCGCTGAAAGAATAGGTAGTAGTGCAAATTGATGAACGCGAACCGGCCAGTGTTGACCAGCGCTAAAACCACCTCCAGCGGTCCATGGGTCGAAACGCCGACGTGGCGCACCCGACCGTCGGCCATTGCTGCCTCTATTCCAGTCATACAGCCGTTGGGATTGCGCAGCAGCGCTAGGTGCTCGGGGGTATTCACTCCATGGAGGGCGAGACAATCGAGGTAGTCGGTATCTAGCGACTTTAAGGAGGCGTCGATGCAGCGCTCTGCGGCAGCGGCATCTAGGGTGGGCAGAAGCTTAGAGGTGAGGTGAATCGTCTGCCTAGGGATGGCGAGGGCGCGGAGGGATTCCCCTAGGTAGGCCTCGCTGTGGCCATAGCTGCGAGCGGTTTCTAGGTGGTTAATGCCAGCGGCGATCGCGCTACTAACCGTCTCCTGGGCCGCTGCCTGGCAGGCAAAGCGCATGGTGCCTAAAGAGGCGACAGAGAGGGCCAGCTCCGTACGCCCAAAGCGGCGGTATTCCATCGCTAAATGAAGCCGCTAGATAAAATCACCAAATGAAAAAGGGGCCGCGATTAGGCCCCTTCACTGCTGAGGCGACCCCGCTCAGCGAAATCGTTGGGGCTGAGGCCCGCCACAAAGTTACGGAAGGCCAACCGCTCGGCCTCGTCGGCATCCCGGTCGACGGGAATGGCGGCCTCTGCCACCACTTCTTCCATTACCCAGATCGGGCTCTCGGTGCGCAGGGCGATGGCGATCGCGTCGCTGGGGCGCGAGTCGACTTCCTTAAACTCCTCACCGTTGCGCAGAATTAGCGCCGCATAGAAGGTGCCGTCCTGCAGGGAGTGAATCACGATGCGGTCCAGTTCCATATCCCACTCATCAAAGATATTGACGATCAGGTCGTGGGTGAGGGGACGGGGGGGGGCTTGGTTGTCCAGGGCGTTAATGATGGAGCGGGCTTGGTCCTGGCTGATGAAAATGGGCAGTTGCCGCCGGTCTGCCGTGTCTCGAAGCAAGACAATTGGGCTGCGAGTTGCTGCATCGAGAGCAATACCGGCGAGCTTCATCTCTAGCATTGCTTAGCCTCCAAAATTCATTGAGCAAGGAACTACCAGTAAATGAGACAGCTAAGTATGTAGCCACAATTAAACGAAAGGGGGGAGCGCTCCCCGCCGGGGGGGCGCTCCCCCTGACAGCTACGTTTACTTACGGCGCTCTACTTAGTACTGACCCGACTCATTAACGATACGACAAGGATAAACGGAAAATTCCGCTCTGGGTACATCTAAATCGTCAATTGCTAAGTAAATTTAACTCCCGTTCATCTCGATGATCCCCGGCCCTCGGGCAATCCTTGGTCTTTTTACCGGCGGTTGATTTCGGCGCTCCCTAATATTTTTGGGAAGCTTAGCCCGAGGGTAGACTAATCTTCCTGTAGGCTAAATCTCCGGCCCTTACCGCAGCCCTGCAGACCCGGGGCGGGCCTGATCTAGAATAGCCATGGCCCGGTGTAGAGAGCTGATTGCATTATGTTTACAGGTCTTGTTCAGGCCCTTGGCACCATCGATACGATTGACGGGCAGTCTCTGCGGCTGTCCTGGTCCCGTGGGGGGTTGCAGACGGCAGCCTTTGCCGATGTCGCCCTGGGCGACAGCATCGCCGTAGACGGCATTTGCCTGACGGTCACCCAAATTTTTCCGCGGGGCTTTACCGCTGCGGTTTCTCCAGAGACGATGGCCCGCACCTCCCTGGGCCACTTGACGCCCCAGTCTATCGTCAACCTGGAGCCGTCCCTGCGGGTGGGCAGCAAGCTGGGGGGACATTTTGTCACAGGCCACATCGACGGTGTAGGGCACCTGCACAGCGTCACCCGCAGCGCCAACGCCTGGGAGCTCACCATCGACGTCCCCGATGCGATCGCCCGCTATATTGTTGAAAAAGGCAGCGTGGCGGTCAACGGCATCAGCCTGACGGTGGCAAGCTGTAGTCCGGGGGGCAATCGGTTCACCGTCGCTGTTATTCCCCTTACCTATAGCGAAACCAACCTGCAGTTTTTGCAGTCCGGAAGCCCTGTCAATATCGAGGCTGACGTACTGGGAAAATATGTGGAGCGCTTTTTAGCGCCGCGTCTTGGTGGCAGAGAGGGGGATCCCGCATTACCACTAGCTTCCTCCGACCGTTACGAGGACGCTATGTCCGCCCTTACCCCCGATTTTTTGGCGGAGCACGGCTATATCTGACGCAAACAGAAGCAGGGGATCAGGGCTCTGCCTAGTTTACGTCTTTCTCCGTTCTTGCTAAACTCATACACTGAGCTTGACTATCCCCCGCGCTTCCTCAGTTTTTTAGCAGGACGGTCCTCACGGGACAGTATTTTATATGGCTCCTCTCACTGGTCAGCTTGGCGACATGCTGACGCTCTTCTTCAGCCTGATTACCGAAGCGATGCCGTTTCTGCTGTTGGGCGTCCTTTTCTCTAGCCTCCTACTAACGGTGGTGGATGAGGCTAGGCTGGTGGCTGTGATGCCCCGCCATCCGCTGCTGGGGGCGATCGCCGGGAGCCTGTTTGGATGCCTGTTCCCGGTGTGCGAGTGCGGCAACGTTCCCGTGGCGCGGCGGCTGTTGGTGAAGGGGGTTTCTCCTGCGGTGGCCATTGGCTTTCTGCTGGCGGCCCCGACGGTTAACCCCATCGTTATCTGGGCCACCTGGATTGCCTTCCGCAATCAGCCCGAAATTGTGCTGCTGCGGGTTGTGATTACCCTGGTGATTGCCGTCTCCATTGCCTGGATCTTCAGCGTTCAGAAAGACCTACGGCCATTTTTGCAGCCGGCTGTAGCTCGGGCCGTACAGTTTACTGGGGCGGCGGCGGCGCGCCGCGGCGGCGGGGCGCCGCGTCACGGGCTGCTGCAGTCGGGAACTTATTTTTTAGGGCAGCCCCTTTTAGCTATGGAGACCGGCAGCCTGGAAACCGCTGGTTTTGGGGGCGCTAGCACCTGGACCAGCCGGCGGGCGATGATGCTGGAGAATATTGTGTCGGAGCTGCGGGATTTGGGGGGCTTGCTGATTTTGGGCAGCGCCCTAGCGTCATTCGTGCAGGTGGCGGTGCCGCGGGAGAGCATTATTGGCATGGGCCAGGGGCCAATTAGCTCGATTCTGGCCATGATGCTGCTGGCCGGGGTAGTGTCCATCTGCTCGACGGTGGACTCGTTTTTCGCCCTCTCCTTTGCCGCGCTGTTTACCGAAGGCTCGATCCTGGCTTTCTTGGTATTTGGCCCCATGATCGACATTAAAAATATCGGTCTACTGCTGTCGGTGTTCCGCAGCCGCGTGATTTTCTACTTGTTTGCCCTAGCGGCGCAGATGACCTTTTTGGCCGCCCTACTGATCAACTTCTACCGGGGTTAGCCATGACCGTCCGCTCCCGACCACCCAAGTTTGAGACGGCTTCCCCCCAGGGAAAGCCTCCTATCGGTTGGCTAGACTGGCTGGATATTGCTCTACTGCTGCTGTGGGGCCTCCTGCTGCTCAAATACTGGCTGTCAGGGCAAATCTACGTGCTGCTGCACCCCAACTATATCTGGCTGGCGATCGCGGCAGGGCTATTGCTCCTAGGCCTAGGGCTCTGGCGGCTGCTGCAGCGGCTCTCCTCTACGCGCCGTCCCCCACAGCAGCATGTCTCCCTGCTGCCCCGCAGCTGGAACACCCTTCTGCTGGTGGCCATTGCCATCTTTGGTCTGGTCACCATGCCACGCCCCTTCACTAGCGATATTGCCCTACAGCGGGGCATTACTGAAACCCTCAGCCTTACCCGACCCCAGCCCCAGTCCTTTAGCGCGTCCAGCGACCCCAGCGAGAAGTCGCTGTTGGACTGGGTGCGGACTCTGAATGTCTATCCGGAGCCCGACGCCTACAGCGGTCAGCCGGTAAATATAGACGGCTTTGTGGTCTACCCAGAGGAGATTCCGGCAGGATATCTGATGATTTCCCGCTTTGTGATTACCTGCTGCGCCGCAGACGTGTATCCGGTAGGATTGCCGGTGCGCCTGGCAAGCGGCCTCGCGAGTCCCGACCCTGACCAATGGGTGCGGATTTCTGGGGCCATGTCGACAGAGGTGCTAGGCGATCGCCGTCAGTTGGTGATTCAAGCTGCGGCGCTGGAGAATATCCCTGAGCCCCGCAACCCCTACGAGTCATAGGGTAAGGGCGTAGCCGCAACTTAACAAAAAGGGAGCGTCTCGCAATGGGGGGTATCTGTTTAGCGTTTCGGTAAGACCCCCTCTAGCTTCCCTGCGTCCTGTGGACGCGCTGCGCGAAAGCCAAGGGGAAGAACCTAGCTTCCCCCCTTGGCAGGGGGGGGGTGAAACTGAGGTGTAATGCTTCTCTTCCGAGGTCGCTAAACACCTACACGGGGGGGTGCTCCCCTTTTCAGCTACATTAGATCCATTGGCTCTCGGCCGCCGGCTGCAGTAAATCCAGCACCGTCTGGTGCAGCGGCTCCCCGCAGGTGGAGAGCAGGCTCCCCCCAAACACAATGTTCTTCCGCTGCCCCGCCAGGTTGGTAACCTTGCCCCCCGCCTCTTCAATGCAGGGCACCAGGGCGGCCACATCCCAGGGGTTCATTAGGGTATCCACCGCAACCTGCAGCTTGCCTCGGCTTACCAGGGCGTGCTGGTTGCAGTCCGAGCAAAAGCGGAACTTACGTACCCGGTGGATGAGCTGGGTGAGCCGGTAGGGGAGCTCTTCGCCGTGGCATTGAATGTCGGAGCTGTGGACCCCGGTGGCAGAAGCGATCGCCTCCGGTAGCCTCGGCACTGCGCTAACGTGCACCTGGGTTGGGTCACTGCCCCGCCGCACAAACCAGCAGCCGCTGCCCTTGGCCGCGTAGACCGTCTCCTGCAGCCCCGGCAGGTGAATGACGCCGACAATGGGCTCTCCGTCTTCTAGTAGGGCCACCAAAGTGCCAAATAGGGGGACCCCCAGGGTGAACCAAGCGGTACCGTCGATGGGGTCTAGTACCCAGCAGTATCTAGCCCCCTCAGGCCCAGACTGGCCGTGCTCCTCTCCTAAAATGGCGTGGTCAGGGTAGCGATCGCCAATCAGACGGCGCATCACGGCTTCCCCCTCGCGGTCAGCAATAGTCACCTCCGAGCCATCGGCCTTGTAGCTAACGGCATGCTCCTGAAAGTGAGGCATGATAGCGGCTTCGGCTTGGGCCGCAAGCTCGCGGGCAAAGGCGAGAAACTCAGTGCGGGTCGTTGCGGATGGGTCGGTGAGTAGCATTGCGGCAGATCACGAAAACGACTACAGGTTAGGATAGCGCTCCAGTATCCCTGCCGAAGCGATCGCCGCCAATTCGGTCGCATTTTGTAATTAAAGCGCAATCTAACTAAGGCAAAGGCGCTACATTGGCTGCAGCGCCTTTGCCATTAACGGGCGAGGAGGGATTCGAACCCCCGACACCGTGGTCCGTAGCCACGTGCTCTAGTCCACTGAGCTACACGCCCTTGCTCATAGGTCTACTATACTATCATAGCCGAGGCGGTAATTAGACCAAATATTTGGGTGAGCCGCTTTCAATTTGACATGCTAACTGGCCCTGCCCATGGATAAGACAAAGGCCCTCTCCCATCTGGATGCCAAAGGAGAGGCGCAGATGGTAGATGTATCGGCTAAATCTGTCACCGTTCGGCAGGCGATCGCGGCGGGGCGGGTGCGCATGCAGCTCCAGACCTTAGCGGCGGTGGAGGCGGGCAACGCCCCCAAGGGAGATGTGCTGGGGACGGCCCGGCTAGCGGGAATTATGGCGGCAAAGCAAACGGCGCAGCTAATTCCCCTCTGTCACCCCCTACCCTTGAAGGCCATTGAGGTTACGATCAC
>JBCCAG010000272.1:0-5332 GCA_039814955.1 Cyanobacteria bacterium P01_A01_bin.135 | reverse complement strand
TCAATACCCTTTCCTGGTGCCTATGGCGCGGTGGAACCACTCTGACCCATCCCGAACTCAGTCGTGAAACATCGCAGCGGCAAAGATACTCTGGGGGTAGCCCCACGGGAAAATAGCTCGGTGCCAGGTGGGTATTTTTTAGGGTCCCGGTCAAATTTTGACCGGGACCCTGAGTTTTTAGCGATCGCTGTAGAAGGTTTCTAGGCTGTGGCGATCGCCCACATAGCGCCACTGCCAAGGCTCATAGCTCACAGGGCCAGATTCCCCTTTATCAAAAGAAAGTTCGTAGCTGTAGCGAGCGGCATTCTCGCTCAGCCACCGAAATGCTTTGGTGTTTTCAAAGCTTTGCTCCAAATGGGTCTCGGGCCGATCTGCGTCACCAATGTCGATAGCGTAACCCGTGTGGTGCTCGCTGTAGCCCGGTGGAGCGCTGACGGTAGCTCGCTCTCGGGCAATCTGGGCCTGCTCTTCTTTAATCCCAAAAAATAAATACTGCTGCTGCTCCACTGAACGAAACCCCGACAGCGGCAGCAAATATATATCTTCTCGCTGTGCGTCCTGGGCCATACTGGTGAAAGCCTCAGCCGCCGGACGTCTTAGCGTGATCCCTCCATCTGCTGTAATTGCCACCAGCGTATCGGTAGGCGCTTCACTGTAGGGTTTGTGACCTAACAGTGTATTGGTGGGTATCACAACCCCCGCCTGCTGCAGCGCCTGCTGCAACCCTGCCTCAGCATAAGACACAGATTTTGTGGAGGACACAACGGGCACGCCGTCGAGAAGGATGGCGGCGCCCGCTCCTCCGAGAATAGCTAGCGCTGCCGCACCGGCCGCAAAGACCGCCATGGCTGGAAATGAGGGTTTCGTGGATGCCGTCGGCAGTCTTTCCCGTTTTGCCTCAGGAATATCGTCGGTCATACAAAGGAAATTGCTTTCAAGTTAAAGTGGCCGCATCAACAATCTAAGGCCGTTTGCGCGCTGCCTGGATGCAGATGGCCTAGCCCAGACCATTGTAATCTTTTAGTAAACCCGATTTGAATTGAGAAGTGGCCCGTAGGAGGTAGCTTAACGATGGCCGGGCTGCTTAAGCTATATATCCCGCTTGTCATCTGGATCGGGTTAGGAATTGGGGCGGGGCGATTTTTGCCTGAGCGCATCCCCAGGGCAATCGGTAGCTTCCTTTTTTGGATAGGTGTTCCCTTTAGTATCGCGGTATTTATTCGTCAAGCGGCGATTGCGGGGTCAGTTTGGGTTGCGGCTGTAGTTTCCTGGGGAGCTGCGCTGCTAGGGGGAGGCTTGGCCCTTGGTTGGCTATGGTGGCAGTCTCGACAGGCCGTAAGAGCAGATAACGATAAGGGGGGTGATAGCGTCAGGTGTCACGGCGGCTGGACCGGCCCTGCGCAGGGTAGCTTAATCAACGCAGCGGCGTTGGGGAATACCGGCTACCTAGGCTACCCGATCTCTCTTCTACTAGTGGGGTCCGACTACTTCGCCTGGGCCGTACTGTACGATACCCTGGGCAGCACCTTGATTTCTTATGGTTTAGGGGTAGCCCTAGCCGCCCATTTTGGTCAGTCCGTCCCGTTGCCTCCCTTACAGCGGCTGCGCCGCATCGTTCGGGCCTTGCTTCAAAACCCGGCGCTATGGAGCTTTGGTAGCGGGCTGATGACAAGGGCGATCGCGCTGCCGGTGCTGTTTGAGACCATCGCCCAAGCTATTGCTTGGGCCGTGATTGCTTTATCACTACTGCTTCTAGGGATGCGGCTCAGTCAGCTCTCCATGAGGTCTTTCAGGGGGCGTGTCAGTCCAGTTTTAGTCAGCCTGAGCATCAAAATGATAATTGTGCCGCTTCTAGTCGGCTGGGGCCTGACGATAACTGGGTTTGACAGCGCCCCTCGTCTGGTGATGGTGCTTCAAGCCGGGATGCCTCCAGCATTTGCCACTTTGATTATTGCAGAAGCTTACGATTTAGCCGTTGACTTGACCGTGACAGCTCTAGCGCTGGGGACAGCTTTTGTTCTAGTGACGCTACCGCTGTGGCTGCTCCTGTTTCCGGTATAAGGCGGCGCTCCTATGTCAAGAACGCACCGTTAAATATGATGTCTTGGGTATTAGAACTGCCCGTTTGATAGACGTGGGCTGACTAGGCAAATCGTAAAACTGGATACTGTACAACTATTGGGATATAACCAATGAATCGTATTATTTCCTCTTTAAAGAACGCTGCCGCTTGGAGCCGCGTCATGCTGACCATGGTTGTCGCCTCAGCTCTCCTGTTGACCACGGCCTGCGGCTCTACCTCCGCGTCCGCCGCTGATTCTCCCCTATCTCCCAAGGTTGCCGGAGAGCCCGCCGAAAATTCGGGTACCGACCTATTCACTAACACCTATGATGAGAACCAGTCCTACAAGGGCGGTATGAATCGCTACAGCGATACCGATCCCCGTCGGGATACGGCTGGGGTTGCAGCGAAGAGCAAGGGCCTAGTTGATAGCGCTGAGCGCAATATCAACAAAGTTCAGGATGTGGATGACTTCGTCGATAATTACCAAGCTGGAACGCCGTTGGGCAAGCGGATTAAGAACATTGGCGACAGCGCGGCTGACAAAGCTGAAAACGTAGCTGAGGATGTTACCTCTGCCAATGTACCCCGCGACCGAATTCGGGATATTGGAACGGAAAACGCCGAGGAGATTCTAGACAACACGGCCAAGTCTGCTAAGCGCGCTGCCCGCGATGCTAAGACTTCAGCCAAGCGTGCTAGCCGCGACGCTGCTCAAGGCGCTAAGAACGCTGCTGATAAAGTTAGTGACACCGCAAGCGACGTAGCCAAGTCTGCCAAGCGCAGCGCTCAAGATGCCGTGGACGCGGCCACCCGGTAGCTTCAATTCTTCACTATATAGCTATATGGAAGGCGCGCATTACCGACTGTGGTGATGCGCGCTTCTTTATCAATTCCAGGATTGATTAAGTGGGAGGACATAAATAAACGGCGCCGTTAAGGGAGTTTGCCCCCGCCGGGGGGCGAACCCCTATATCGTTTACCTGTGGCCAACCACTTACGAGATATTAGAGTCTATACTAGCCGCCTGCGCAGGGGTCAGCGGCACAGGGGTCAGCGGCACAAGGATTGCCGGCACAGGGCTCTTCGGTCTTCTCGCTGGCGCAGGGGTTACCTGCACAAGGATTAGACCCACCGCTACAGGCTGTCGCTGTTAGGCTAAGGCCCAATACAGAGGCCATCGCTATTGTGCCCAGATAATTAACCTTCATGTTTTTCTCCAAATGTAGAATTGAATGTCAACTGTGACGGCATGCCGCCTCGTACCATTTTAGAATTAACGCACGAAAAGCTGAAAGAAAGCTGAGAGAGTAAAAAAAATTGTGAACCGAGGGCATGGCACTGGCGATCGCTGTCTGGACTTCAACCGCTGAGAAAAAGCGCTATACCTGTATTGATGAGGTAGCGTAAATCCCTATGCCAACTCCCACCCCTCAGACCGCGCCGCAAGAGATTATCCGCATCGACGAAAGCCATGAGCCGACGAACTGGCTGGTTTACCCTGATGGACATTGGGAAACCTTTGGCAGCAGCGATAGTGAAGAACCCGACAGGGTCTATAGGCTGTACCATTTCCTATCGGAGCTGGACAATATCTTGCTAGCAACCCAGGACGACCGCCAGCGGCTGCAGCAGGCCGCGCCGCTAGTACGCAAGCTGCTCACCAGTTCCTACTGGCTGCAAATGGAATTCTCGCCGCCCCCTGATAAACCCGGCTGGTCGGTCAACTTTTTATATCGGGAGTACGGCTGGCCCCTGACGGCTCAGATGGTCGCCTGGCTGCCGGGCAATCCGTCTCCCATCCATAACCACGGCGCGTGGGGCATTGTCGCGATTGTTGGCGGGAGCGAGAAGAATACAATCTGGCGGCGATCGCCCACAGAGGAGCACCCTGATCGGATTGAGCAGGTTGCCGAGCTCACCCTGATTCCGGGAGATATTGCCACCTTTTTGCCGGGGGCAATCCACAACGTGGATCCAGTTGGGGAGGAGATGGTGGTGTCATTTAACCTATACGGGAAAACTAACTTTGACCAACGATTTGAGTTTGACACCGAGCAGCGTACGGCAAAGCGCTTTTAGCGGCGGCGGCGGCGCCGCTACCTTAGGGTATATAATAGAAACCCTTGTGAATTTTTTCGGTCAGGCATGCTAGCAATGAAGTTGCCTGGCGAGCGGCGCGACCGCCGACCCCGTTAAAAACTCAACTGTCGTTTAATTACTGGAGGACTACTGAATGGCTCAAGTGCTGGTTGGCGAAAATGAGCAGCTAGAATCTGCCCTACGGCGCTTTAAGCGTAAGGTGTCACAGGCTGGCATCTTTGCGGATATGAAGAAAAACCGCCACTTTGAAACCCCTGCAGAAAAGCATCGGCGCAAAGAAGTTGCCCGACGTCGCGAGCGTCGGCGGATGCGCGATCGCAGCAAGGCAAACCGATAACCCAACGGTACCTTCGGGGCTAGATGACGGCGCAGCTTATCATTGGCAACAAAAATTACTCGTCTTGGTCCCTTCGAGCTTGGCTAGTCTTGGCCAAGCTCGAATTGCCGTTTGAAGAAGTGCTTGTTCCCCTGTCGGTGGAGACCTCCAAGGCGGCTCTGTATCGCTACTCTCCATCGGGGCGAGTGCCGGTGTACCGCGATGGGGACTTGACTATTTGGGATACCCTAGCGATCGCCGAATACCTGGCGGAGTCTCACCCCCAGCTTTGGCCTCAGGAAGCCGGCCAACGGGCCCACGCCCGCGCCGTCTCCGCTGAAATGCACGCTGGCTTTATGGCCCTGCGGCAGCAGATGCCCATGAACTGCCGCGCCACAGGCCGCCAGGTACCGGTGCCGCCAGCGCTGGCGACTGACATCCAGCGGGTGCAAGAAATCTGGACAACCTGCCGTCGGACCTCTGGAGACGCGGGACCCTGGCTGTTCGGCGACTTCTCCATTGCCGATGCCATGTACGCGCCCGTGGTGTTTCGCTTCAACACCTACGGCGAAGCGAGCGGCATTGACCACAGCGATGCGGTGACGGCCTACATGGCCCATGTGATAGCCGACCCCCATATTCAGCAATGGTATGCGGCGGCCTGCCAGGAGACCGCCGTCATTGAAGAAGAGGAAGTGGGCCGCTAGCTTGCTTCTGGGTAGGTAGGGAAGTCCGTGTAGCCCTCGGCGTCAAAGGAGTACCATACCGACTGGTCTGCCGTTTCGGCCAGGGGCCAGTCGTTGGCGAAGCGCTCTACGAGGTCCGGGTTGCTGATGTAGGGGCGACCAAAG
>JBCCAG010000791.1:0-2215 GCA_039814955.1 Cyanobacteria bacterium P01_A01_bin.135 | reverse complement strand
CGCCAGCTCAGGGCCAGCGAGGCTACTGCCTGCAGCGAACTGCTGATAAACCTCCGTGGCCAGTTCCCCATAGCCCATCTGCCGCCACTGGGCCAGGGTCTCCTCACTAACCTGAGGGAGCGCTGTCGGCAAATAGAGTCCGCCGTCTGGGGCAAGTCCAGTAAGCAGCGCCTCGGTAAAGCTAAGGCCGGCGGAGTGACCACGGGTACTGACGTATTTCATGGGAGGCGCGTTGGGTCGGTGCTGGTTGGCGATAGAACATCATCGATATAAGGATAAACGAATGCCGCCACCTTATTGCGTTAGTCCTGCCTGTCTCCGGCGCTGATTCAGGTCAGGGTAAGGGGATTATCGCCAGCACCAACAGCGCTAGGGTTTTGTTGGTGAACCCGAATCCCGTGAGCGTAGGCCAAACCGTCGGTCCCACCGGCTTTCTTTGAAATTCATTCCATCTCGCTCTCAGCTAAAGCTTCCACCAGCTTGAAGTAACCGATTTGACAAGCCACATAATCGCACGCCTGGAGATACTCAAGCGGATGCCAGGCAAGCTGAGCGACAGACTCCAGATAGGTAAGGCCATGATCCCCCTCGTCAGGAACGTCTCCCGTCACATCCGCAAAAAATAGATAGCACACCTCGTTGACCTGGGTTCCTACAATGTACTGGCCGAGGGAGGCTATCGACTTAATTCGGTAGCCCGTCTCCTCATACACCTCCCGCCGCGCAGCTGCCTCCGGAAATTCTCCCTCGTCTAGCGCCCCCGTTACCGGGCAAGGAAACAGCCTGAAGTGACCATTCACCTGCCGGTTATCTAGGCAGAGATGCTGGTGGCAAACTAAAACCTCCCACCCCTCCAAAACCCCATCGACTCGCCTCAAGAGAAAAACGGCCACAGAGTCCTTGCCCTTGCGCTCTAGGTACTGAAATCCTTGGGGTGACTTGCGAACCGTAATCCAATCGGTTCTGAAGATTACTTCATCCATGGCAGCGACATGGTGGCGAAGGCGAGGTCTTCACCAGGGTATCATCGATGTCTTTTCAGACGGAGGTTTTGCTTTTGCCGTAGTCTATCCCATATAGATATTTCCATTGGGAAGAACTGTATTTTTCAAAATAAAGCTGCTGATTTGGTGGGGATAGATATGCGCCATGAATAGACTGCCATTCCTCAAGTTGACTGAGGCAAATTTTAGGGTGATATTCATGGCAAAGGAATCGGGGGAGCCGCCATTGTTCACGGCTACCCAAAGAACATGGTTTCATTATGTGTCAACCAGCAAAGGCAAAGGTGAGCAGTACGCGAAAACATCCCTGTTGAACATGAAGATACCTACAAAAACTTATGTAGGCTGTTGCTATTTGAGGCTTTTCCGAGAACAATTTGTGAGCTTTACCGCTTCCACCACAATCTCTATGGGGCGATCGCCCCATAGAGATCACGGGCTATCCGCATCGGTGGGGTAGCCGAGTTTTTCATAAAGATCCTTAAACTGCGCCCCCAGCGCCTCGTACACCGGCAGCACCTTCCGGTAATGCGCTGCCGCTTCCGCATCCGGCCCATAGCGCTCGTTGTCCTCAACCACGTCTACCGCCGCGTCCAGGCTGTCTAAATGGCCCAGCGCATGGAGTCCCAACAGCGCCGCGCCGAAGCAAGAGCCCTCCACCATTGCGGGAATGGTCACCTCTCGGTCAAAAATATCCGTCAGCATCTGCAGCCACAGCCGCGATCGCGTCAGCCCCCCGGTTGCATGGACTGCCTGGGTGTCTCCCACCACCGCTTCCACCGCCTGCAGAATGGCGTAGAGGTTATAGATCATCCCCTCTAAAACGGCGCGGATCATATGGGCTTTGTTGTGGTGTAGCCCTAAACCAAAGAAGCTGGCCCGGGCGTTAGCGTCCCACAGAGGCGATCGCTCCCCCGCTAGATAGGGGTGAAAAATCAGCCCGTCCGCCCCCGGCGGCACCGTGGCCGCAATCCGCGTCAAGATATTGTAAGGGTCTGTCTGCAGCAGGTTGGCAGTGTCCACTTCCGCGTCCGCCAGGTGGTCTCGCACCCAGCGCAGTACAATACCGCCGTTGTTGGTGGCCCCACCGATTACCCAGCGGTCTGGGGTGAGCAGATAGCAAAACAGCCGCTCTTCCGGGTCCGTTTTGGGTCTCGTCGCTGAGGCCCGCACCGCACCGCTGGTGCCCACCGTCACCGTTACTTCGCCGG
>JBCCAG010000847.1:0-1997 GCA_039814955.1 Cyanobacteria bacterium P01_A01_bin.135 | reverse complement strand
GCTAGAGGGGGATCTGGACACGGGCGCGTTCAAGCAGGCTTGGCAGACCGTCGTCGAGCGCCACCCCGTTTTGCGCACGGCCTTCTATTGGGAAGAAGCCGACAAGCCCCTGCAGGTGGTGTACGCCGGTGCGGAGCTGCCGTGGATTGAGGCTGACTGGCAGTCGCTGTCTCCAGAAGCGCAGGCGGCGCGGCTAGAAGAGTTCTTGCAGGGCGATCGCGCCCAGGGGTTTTCGCTGGACCAGGCCCCGATGATGCGCTGCGCTCTATTTCAGCTCGGCCCTACGCAATATCGCTTCGTCTGGAGCCACCACCATCTGCTGATGGACGGCTGGTGCAACGCCTTGCTGATTAAGGAGGTCATCGCCGTTTATACCGCTCTGCGGCAGGGCCGGTCCCTGACGCTGCCGCCCACCCGCCCCTACCGGGACTACATCCTCTGGCTCCAGCAGCAGGACCCTACCGCCGCTGAAGCATACTGGCGCTCGGCGCTCAGGGATTTTGCGGCACCGACACCCCTGGGCATTGGTCGATCTACCTCGACTCGGACCACAGAGCCTTCAGCAGCGGAGCCTTTAGCAACAGAGCACCGTGAGCAGCAGGTCTCCCTACCCCAGAGCTTAACGGCAGATTTACGAGCCTTTGTCGCCGCCCACCGCCTCACCCTCAATACCCTCACCCAGGGGGCTTGGGCGCTGGCATTGAGCCGCTACAGCGGCCTGTCGGACGTTGTGTTTGGCGCAACGGTTTCCGGGCGTCCGCCGACGCTGCCGGGGGCAAACGCCATTGTGGGGCTGTTTATCAACACCGTGCCTGTGCGGGTGACCCTCCCAGCCCAGACCCCGCTGCTACTCTGGCTACAGCAGATTCAAACCGACCAGCGCGATCGCGAGACCTATGCCTACAGCGCCCTGACCGACATTCAGTTCTGGACCGACGTTCCTCAAGGTGAGCCGCTGTTTGAGAGCCTGCTGGTATTCGAGAACTATCCGGTTTCGCTAGATGCCGCCCTCACCGATGACAGCAGCGGCCTCACGATTCGAGACGGGCGCGGCTTTGAGCAGACCAGCTATTCGCTGGCGCTGGTGGCAATACCAGGAGAGACGCTATCGATTCGGGCGAACTACGACGGCGATCGCTTTACCGCTGCGGAAATTGAGCGGCTGCTGGGCCATCTGGAAGCGGCGCTGAGCGGTATGGTGGCTGACCCGCAGCAACCCATTGACGCGCTGCCGCTGCTGACCAATAAAGAGCAGCAGCTTATTGAAAGCTGGAACCAGACGGAGCGGCCCGTTCCTGAGCAATATGTCCACGAGGTGATTGCTGCCCAGGCGGTGGAAAGACCAGAGGCGATCGCCGTTGTCTTTGAGGAGATTTCCCTCAGCTATGAGGAGCTGGACCGGCGGGTGAGTGAGCTTGCTGGGTATCTGCAGCAGAGCGTGAAGCCGGGCGATCGCGTGGCGTTTTGTTTGGAGCGATCGCCTCTGCTGGTGGTGGTGGTGCTGGCGATTCTCAAGGCGGGAGCGGCTTACGTTCCACTTGACCCCACCTATCCTGCGGAGCGGCTGCGCTTTATCTTGGGCGATGCTCGGGTGTCGCTGCTGCTGCATGATGGGGGTTTGCCGTTTGATGGCGATGGTGTTGCGGCGATCGATATATCGGGCATTGGGGCGGACGGCGATCGCATTTCGACGATTGATCCACCCGCACCCGTACGGGCGACCGGCCATACGGGCTACGCCCACGCTGCGCGAACGCCCCTACCGTTATCACATGGGGACCATCCCACAACGCCGCACGACCTCGCCTACCTCATCTACACCTCCGGCTCCACTGGCACCCCCAAAGGCGTCCCCATCCGCCACCACAGCCTCACCAACCTGCTCACCAGCATGGCCCAAGCGCCAGGAATGGGCAGCAGCGACACCCTCCTCGCCGTCACCACCCCCGCCTTCGATATCGCTGCCCTAGAGCTACTGCTACCCCTCACCGTCGGGG
>JBCCAG010000597.1:0-3137 GCA_039814955.1 Cyanobacteria bacterium P01_A01_bin.135 | reverse complement strand
TCCCCCAGGCTGACGAACAGGAAGGGGGTGCCGCCGCGCATGGTGCCAGCGGCGACGGCCAGGAGGACGCCCCAGGCGCCGATGGATTCGGATGGTGTTGCCATGATGTGGATTGTAGGTAGGTGATACGGTTCGGGGCGATTGGCCGTGGCGTGGGCGGTAGGGGCGAGCGGCCGCTCGCCCGTACAGATATCGGATAGGCCGGGGGCGATCGCCCGTACAGGGTATCGGGTGTGCCGTTGGGCGATCGCGAGGGACATGGCACTGCCATGTCCGTACGGTGGGGTGGGATTATGATGGGGCGGCCGTTGCGGGTTGGGATGGCGGCGGCGCGGCAGCGGCGGGCTTCTCCTTGAAAAAGGCCAGCTTGCCGTACAGCGACTCGCTATACAAAATCACCAAAAACACCAGGCCCTGAAACACCAGCACCGTTGCATCCGGCAGTCCATGCGATCGCTGCAGTATCCCCCCGCTAGCCAAAATCCCCCCCAGCAGCACCGACACCAGCGCCGCCGCCAGCGGATTATGGCGGGCCACAAAGGCCACCAGAATGCCGCCGTAGCCGTAGCCCACGTTGAGCGATTCGTTGGCCGACCCCTGCACCGCCGCCACCTCCACCATGCCCGCTAGCCCCGCGCAGGACCCGGCTAAAAAGCAGATGATTACCGTTAGTTTGCCGACGGGCAGCCCAGCGATGCGGGCGGCGCGGATGTTGCCCCCGGCGGTGCGGGCGGCGAAGCCAAAGGTGGTGCGGCGAATCAGCACGTAGGCCACCGCGCAGGCGATCAGGCCGTACAGCAGCCCCCAGTGGACCCTTGTTCCCGGGAGGCTACCCAACATCACCGCTTCGGGAAGCGGGAAGGTGGAGGGCTTATTGAGGGAGCTGGGGTCCTTCATGGGGCCATTCACCAGATGGTTCATGGCGGCAATGCCGATGTAGTTGAGCAGCAGGCTGCTAATGGTTTCGTTGACGCCCCGGTAGTGGCGCAGGGCCCCCGCCGCCGCAATCATCAGGCCCCCGGCCACCATACCGGCGATCGCCATGCCGAGCTGAACCACCAGCGCCGGAGCAGACTGGATCGCTAGACCGGCAGCTACCGCCGCCACGCCGCCCATTACCAGCGCCCCCTCATTGCCGATAATCACCAGCCCCAGCTGTGCCGGTAGCGCCGTGCAAAGGGAAGAGAGCATCAGCGGTGCGGCGCGAATCAGGCTGTTCTGAAAGGTACTCCACTTGCCAAAGGCCGCTTTCCAAATGGAGTTATAGACGCCAAAGGGATTGGCCCCTACCGCCGCGCAAAAGAGGCCGAACAAGAGTAGGGAGACTAAAATCGCGCCGATGGGGATGAGGACCCCCTCAAGTTTTTGCCGCCAGGCTTGAGCTGCCATTACGCCCCCACCGAGCCGATTACACCCTCAACCAAATAGTCCATCTGCTCCAGCTTGGGCTCCTGCTGCTTTAGGGATTCCTCGCCGGTCACTACCACATTCCCCTGGTTGTCTTTAATTTCGCCTTGGTAGATTACCTTGCTACCATCCATGAACTCTGCCTTGATGGCTTCGGCCTGTTCCTGGGCCTCGGCGCTCACCGCCGGGCCGTAGTCCGACATGGTGCAGTAGCCATCTCCGAGGCCGCCCCGCAGCAGGTGGGGAATATCGCCGGCCATCAGGGTTTGGCCGGCTTTAATGTCCTCGGCCAGCCGGGTGTAGAGTTCGCTCCAGTTCCACTCCGCCCCGGTGAGGTAGAGGTCGGGGGCCAGGTCCATCTGGCTGGCGTGGTACCCGGAGACGAACATGCCGCGCTTGGCGGCGGTCTCCACCACGACTTTGGGGCTGTCCACATGGCAGGTCACCACTTCAATGCCCTGGTCCGCCATGCTGTTGACGGCCTCTGCTTCTTTAATCGGCTCAGCCCAGTTACCGGTGAAAATGACTTGGGTGGTGGCATTGGGGTTAACGCTGCGCGCCCCTAAGGTAAAGCTGTTGATGTTGCGCAGCACTTGGGGAATTGGCTTGGCGGCCACAAAGCCCATTTTGCCATTTGTGGCTGTGAGGGCAGACACCACACCCGCCACATACTGGGCCTCGTCGATATAGCCGAAGTAGCTGGCCACGTTGTCGGGATGCTCTCCCTCCTGGTATAAGCCGCCGCAGTGGAAGAACTGCACGTCGGGGTACTCTTCAGCGAGCTTGAGGATGTGAGGATCAAAGTAGCCGAAGGAGGTGGGGAACAGTACCGACACCCCGTCAATATCAATCATGCTGCGCATGGACTCAGCCACGGCGGTGGTTTCCGGCACGTTGGCCTCTTCCACAATGCTGACTCCGGAGACGTTGGCCACCATACCGGCAGCGCCTTCCGCGTGGGACTGGTTATAGCCGTAGTCGTCCTTGGGACCCACGTAGATGAATCCGACGTTCAGCTCATCCTCGCCGCTGGCCGACCCAGCGGTTGACCCGTCAGGGGAGGCCGTGCAGCCCGCGCTGAACTTTAGCGTCGCGCCGAAGGCGGTGGTGGCGAGCAGCCCTCGGATGACTTGGCGTCGGGAGAGAGACGAAAAGCGGTTACGGTTCACAGGGGAAATCTCCTTGTTGGCTCGGAATTAGCTTGGAATTAGCTCGAACAACTGGCTGAAGTCGGTGGCAAAGCTCTAGCGCGGAATACTCCGCTGACTGCGTAGATAGACGTGGAATGGGCTTAAAGGGACTTGACGCTTAGAGTATCAGACCGTCCGGGGCACAGAGGTTCGTAAAAGGTTCGTTAGAAGTTCGATCCTTAGCGAACTGATGGGGCCTGCGCTGTTACCTAAGCCACAAAGTGACCCAACAGGGCTCGCTAGGATGCAGCAAGACGCGCTGAGCGTTGACGCCGATATGTTTGGAGCGCCCTTGCCCATGAACGCCCAAGACGCGCTGGCGATCGCTGAATCTCTGCTGGCGGAAGCTTGCTTGAGCCCGCTGCAAAAGACGGTACTTTGCCAGGCCTGGGAGGGGAAGTCTTATCAGGAGATTGCCCGTGAGTCGGGCTACGAGCTAGGCTACATCAAGCAAACGGGCTCGCAGCTGTGGAAGCTGCTGTCGCGATCGCTGAACCAGCGGGTTACAAAGCACAACCTCAAGCTCGCCCTGCTGAGCGT
>JBCCAG010000055.1:0-11647 GCA_039814955.1 Cyanobacteria bacterium P01_A01_bin.135 | reverse complement strand
CAGCGCCCGTCATCACCAGGGTTTTAGAGGCGGCAGGCTGGGGGTAGGTGCGCAGGGTCACTTCGCTGATCACCGCTAAACTTCCCCAAGAGCCCGTCATCAGCTTCATCAGGTCGTAGCCCGCTACGTTTTTCACCACCCGCCCCCCAGCCTTGGCCCGCTGTCCGTCCGCCCGCACCAGAGAAATGCCGATCAGCATGTCGCGGATGCCGCCATAGCGCTGGCGCATCCAGCCGGTGTCGGCGGTGGCGATCGCCCCGCCTAGGGTAGCCCGCTCAGGGTAGGCGGGGTTAAAGCCAAAGCTCTGCCGCTCCTGATGCAGCAGCGGCAGTAGAGAAGCGACCCTGGCCCCCGCTTCCGCCGTTAGGGTCAGGTCACCGGCGGCATGTTCCACCACCTGGCTGAGGCGAGCGGTGCTCACCCCTAACTGCACGGGCTGGCCCAGCCCGCCCCAGGCTAGCTTGCTGCCGCTACCAAAGGGCAGCACAGACCAGCCCTGACTGTGGGCTAGAGCCATCACTTCGCTGAGTTCCGCTTGGGTTTCAGGGTAGGCCACCGCCAGGACCGGGGGCCTTTTATCATTGGGGAGAACGGCCGCTGCTAAGTCCGCTTGCAAATCCGCCACCGCCGACCAGGGCCGGACGCGATCGCCCAATTTTTGCTCTATGGATTGAAGAACGGCATCCTCTGACTGCGACATGGTCCCCATCGTCCCGGTCCCTTAAATTCCACTGGTTAATTCCACTGGTTGCGATCATCTCACACTTGATTGCGGCTACGCACTTTAGGAAACGCCACACCATGGCGCAAAATAGTTCCATGGGCGTAGCAAGCGAGCAAGCCTAGGCCTTACGGTAGGATGCAGACTGTAGAATGCAGCCGGAGTCTATGGCCTAACTCGACTAAGATTCTAGAGGGAGCGCAGCGTGGATAGATTTGCGGCTCTGCGCCGCCGACTAAACCGAGCTTTGACGACCTTCAGAGTTCTGGTGCCCAGCCAGAGTCTGAAGCAGAGCGCTCTGCCACTTAGCAGTGCGCCGCCGCGCCTAGTCCCCCATCAGGGCGGCAGGGCTAACCATCATCGCGGCGATCGCTGTCGGCTTTCCTGGCCATTCCTGCTGGGGATTGTGCTGGGGCTACTGCTTGTCGGCCTCTCCCCGAGCTGGGCCCAAACCCCCTTGGACAAGCTGCCGCCTTCTCCAGCGGCTGAGTCCAGCGACGCCGACGCTGCGACCAGCCCGGAAGAGACCACCCCCCTCAGTCCCCAAGAGCCTCTAGAGCGGGCCTTGGTCACCCTAGATGGCCGTAAGCTATTTACCGTGGCGGGGCGCGGCAGTCAGGCGGCCCAGGTACGGGCGGAGCGAATTACGGCGGCGCTGCAGGGTTATGTGAGCCAGTCGCCGCTGCCCAAGATCACCACCAGAACGACGGATACCGGCGCGACAGTGTTGGTCGGTGAGACGACCCTCATCCAGGTCACCCCTGAGGACGGCCAGCTCGCTAACAGTGCGCCGGTCGCACCTCGGGCCTTAGCGCGCCGCTGGGCCACTGACATCCGCCAGGCTTTGGAAGCGGCCCAGGAGCAGCGCACTCCCGAGTCCCGGTATCGCTCTTTGAGCATCGCCAGCCTCGTCTTAGGGGCGGCAACGGCAGTCTACTGGTGGACCCGCCGCTTTCAAGAGCGCATCGCCAGTCACCTGTTCGAGCAGATCCGCGATCTCATTTCTGGGAAGGCCAGCGACCCCTCCCTCCCCCAAATCGTCAATGTGTTGGCGGGCCTGGGGCTGATCTTGGCACGCCTGGGGCTGGTCGTTGCCGCTGTTATCTACGCCATAAACCGCTTCCCAACCATCAGCGGCCCCACTTACACGATTGCACGGCGGACAGTGAACGCGTTTGTCGCCCCCATTTTCCCCTTGGGGGACAATGACTACTCCATCGTCGACCTGCTGATCTTGATGGTGGCGTTGGTAGGAGTGGTGATCGCGGCGCGGGTGGTGTCTAACCTACTGCGATCGCGGGTGCTGCGGGTGACGGGGCTCAGCTCGGGCTCCCAGGCGGCGATCGCTACCCTGAGCCGCTATAGCTTCATCGCTTTGGGAAGCCTGGTCCTGCTGCAGGTGTGGGGCTTAGACTTGAGCTCCTTGACCCTGCTGGCTAGCGCCCTCGGCTTCGGTATTGGGTTTGGCCTGCAGAACATCGCCCGGGACTTCAGCAGCGGCCTGGTGCTCCTGTTTGAGCGCCCCCTGCAGGTGGGAGACTTCCTGGAAGTGGGGGAGTTTGTGGGCACCGTCAACCACATCGGGGCCCGCAGCACCCACATCAAAACCCTGGACCAAATTTCGGTGATCGTGCCCAACTCCTATTTTCTGGAGAACCAGGTGATCAACTGGAGCCACGAGAATCCCCTGTCCCGCATCTCGATTCCGGTGGGGGTGGCCTATAGCAGCGACCCGGAGCTGGTGCGCCAGGTGTTGCTAGAGGCCGGTAAGACCCAGGCCAGCGTGGTTAAGATGCCGCCGCCCCAGGTGTTTTTCAAAGGGTTTGGGGACAGTGCCCTCAGCTTTGAGCTGCTGGTGTGGATTATGGAGCCCCACCGCCACCCCACTATCAAAAGCGACCTCTACTTCGCGATCTTCAAGCGCTTAGCCGACCAGGGCATCGAGATCCCGTTCCCGCAGCGAGACCTACACATCCGCACTGGCACAGCCTCCACTAATTTGGAATCACCCGATGGCATGAGGCCAAGGCTTCCAATGGCGGAAGAAGATAGACGCAAATAATACGCTGATTTAAGTGGCTGCGCGGTCGGCGGATACCGACCCGCTTTTAGCGGCCTGAACATTTACTTTGGGTCTGAGCTACTGCGAGGTGGTTTAGGCGACGGTCAATTCATCGCAGCAAAATATTAAGATTTTATAAAGCTTGCTACAATCGCTGTTATCCCGCTTGCCCTCGCGGCAGCACAGCTAGCAGGGTAAAACCTCCGTGCTAGAACTGGTTCAAACTTAACTCTCCTCACCATGACGCCGACAGACTCCCGTATTCAGACGGTTCAGGATCCCACCCCTGTTAACCAGCAGCGATCGACGGGCCGGCCCTGGCTATGGGGCCTGCTCTTGCTGGCGCTGCTGGGGGGGGGCGGCTTCTTGCTGTGGCGGCTGTTAGGGGCGCGGGGTGGCCCGCCCCAGATGGGGCCGATGGAAGTACTCGTGGAGCTGCAGGATCTGCAGCTTGACACCGTGGCCACCAGCTCTGAACTTATCGGGGTGTTAGACGCTGAGCAGGGGGTGACCCTGCGTCCTGAAGCCGATGGGCGAGTGGCCCGGCTGTTTGTGGAGTCGGGGCAGGTGGTGCAGCAGGGTGACCCCGTGGTGCTGCTCAGCCCGGAGCGCAACCAGGCGGAGGTAAGCGCAGCCCAGGCTAATGAAAGCGTGTCTCAGGCGGCGCTGAATACCGCTCGCTCAGAGGTGAGTGCTCTGCGGGCGGAAAAGGTGGAGCTAGAGGCCGAGCTGGACCTACAGAACACCGAATTTAGCCGCACCGAGGACCTAGTGACCGACGGAGCCTTAGCCCAACAGGACCTAGACCGGGTAGAGCGCGATCGCCGTACGGCCCAGGCTTCCCTCAACGCCATCAACGAACGTATCACCGCCGCTGAACAGTCGGTGCGCCAGGCAGAGGCCTCCCTGTCCCAGGCGCGGGCCCAAACCGGCGCGGTGCAGGCCGACCTGAACGACAAGCAGGTGCGCGCCCCCATTGCTGGGGTAGTGGGGGATGTACCGGTGAAGCTGGGGGACTACCTGGACACCGGCGATGTGATCACCACCATCACCCAAAATGAAAACCTAGAAATCGACCTGGACATCCCTATTGAGTTCCGCGATCGCCTGCGGGAGGGGCTGCCGGTGGAGATTGTGGTGGGGCCCAACAGCGATGCGATCGCCACGGGCAACATCAGCTTTGTGTCCCCTCAGGTGAACGCCGCCACCCAGTCGGTGCTGGCCACCGCTAGCTTTGACAATGTAGTGGGGCTGCAGGATGACCAGCGGGTCATCGCCCGCGTCATTTGGAGCGAGCAGCCTGGGGTGCTGGTACCCACCGCCGCCGTATCCCGGCTGGGGGGACAGACCTTTGTATTCGTGGCCCAGGAAGAGACAACTGAAGACGGCGAGACCCAGATGGTGGCTGAGCAGCGCCAGGTCACCCTGGGGGATATTCAAGGCAACAGCTATCACGTCACTGAAGGGGTAGAGGCCGGCGAAACCATCGTTACCTCCGGCATCCTCAACCTGTCCGACGGCGCCCCCATCACTACCGAGCCGCCCCAGCCGCCGCCGGGCGGTCCCCCAGCCGGCTAATTTCGACTCGACGCCCGAGCCCTATATTTTTTGACAAGTCATGTTTGTCGACTATTTTATTAAACGCCCGGTTTTCACCTCCGTCTGCGCCTTCATCATCTTGCTGGTGGGGGCGATCGCGGTGCCGACCTTGCCCATCGCCCAGTACCCGGACATCAGCCCTAAGCAGGTGACAGTGACCACCAGCTACATCGGCGCGGATGCCCGCACGGTGGAAGATGCGGTGACCACAGTGCTGGAGCGAGAAATTACGGGCGTAGAGGGCATGCGCTACATGACCTCGTCGAGCTCTAACGACGGCATCAGCAGCATTACTGCCACCTTCGGCCCCGAGCGGGACCAGGACATTGCCGCAGTGGATATCCAGAACCGGGTGTCTATCGCTGAGCCCCAGCTCCCCGAAGAGGTGACCCGTACTGGGGTAGCCGTCAGCAAGGAGTCCAGCAACATCCTGCTGGCCTTTGGAATTTTTTCAGAAGAGGGCCAATACGACAGCACCTTTTTGAGCAACTATGCCGACCTGTACATGGTCGACACCCTCAAGCAGGTGGAAGGCGTGGGCAACGTGGTGATTTTTGGCGAGCGCAAGTACGCCATGCGCATCTGGCTAGACCCCAATCGGCTGGCCAGCCGGGGCCTTACCGCCGGGGATGTAACCGCCGCCCTGCGGGAGCAGAACATTCAGGTGGGGGCGGGGCGCATCGGTCAACCACCGGTGAGCGAGGAGCAGCGCTACCAGGTGGACCTGCGGGCCGTGAGCCGGCTGCGCAGCGTCCCTGAGTTTGAAGAGGTGGTGATCAATACCAGCGAAACCGGTAGCCTCACCAAAATTCGCGACGTGGGCCGGGTGGAGCTGGGGGCTGAGAACTACAACACCTTCCTGCGGTTCCGGGGCAACGAGGCCGTAGGCCTAGGCATTTACCAAATTCCTGGCAGTAACGCTTTGCAGGTGGCCCAGGGCGTTAAGGACGCGATGACGGAGCTAGAGCAGGAATTCCCACCGGGACTTACCTACGACATCGGCTTTGACACCACCGACTTTGTGCAGCAGTCCCTGGAGCGGGTGGTCTGGACGCTGATTCAGGCAGTGGGTCTGGTGGTGCTGGTGATCTTCATCTTCCTGCAGGACTGGCGCACCACGGTGATTCCGGCGGTGACCATTCCCGTCGCGCTGATCGGCACCTTCGCTTTTGTCAAAATCTTTGACTTTTCGATCAACAGCCTGACCCTGTTTGGCCTCACCCTGGCCACCGGCATGGTGGTGGACGACGCCATTGTCGTGGTAGAGGAAATCTCCTCCCGAATCCAGAATCGGGGCATGTCTCCCCAGCAGGCAGCAATCACGGCGATGCAGTCCCTGACGGGGGCCGTGGTAGCCACCTCCCTAGTACTAATGGCGGTGTTCATCCCCGTAGCCTTTTTCCCTGGCACCACGGGGGCACTATACCGCCAGTTTGCCCTCACCATCGCCTTTGCGATCGCCCTATCCACCTTTAATGCCCTCACCCTCACCCCCGGTCTATCCGCCCTGCTGCTGCGCCGCAAGCCCCCCATGGGCGGGCCACTGGGGGCGGTGTTCTCCCGCTTTAACCGGGTCCTGGACTGGGTACGCGATCGCTACAGCCAGGCACTAGAAGTGCTAGTTCACTGGAAGTACATTGTCTTGGCGGTGTTTGTAGCATTGCTGGCGGCGACGGCCTGGCTGTACAACACTGTCCCTTCTGCCTTTTTGCCCGACGAAGACCAAGGATACTTCATCACCATTGTGGGTGGCCCTGAGGGGACTAGCCTCAACTACACCAGCGACGTGGTGGAGCAAATTGAAGATATCTATTTAGAGATTCCTGAGGTGCGGGCCACCTTCGCGGTGGGGGGCTTTGGCTTTAGCGGCAACATCGCCAGTAGAGCCATCGTCTTCACTACCTTAATTCCCTGGTCGGAGCGCACTGGCCCCGGACAGTCGGCCCAGGACATCATTGGCCGGGTACAGGGCCGTCTGTTTCAGATTACGGAGGCCCGAGCCTTTGCCGTTAACCCACCGGCTATTCAGGGTTTAGGCACTTTTAGCGGCTTCCAGTACCGGCTGCAGGACCGGCGCGGCAACCTAGATGTAAATCAGTTCGTTGGGGTGGCCAACCAGCTCATCGGCGCGGCCAACCAAAACCCCGACCTGCAGGCGGTATTCACCACCTATTCCGCCAGCAACCCTCAAATTGAACTACAGGTAGACCGCAACCGTGCCAAGGCCCTGGATGTGGATGTCAACGAGGTGTTCAACACCCTGCAGGCCTACCTGGGCTCCCAGTATGTGAACGACTTCAACCTGGGGCGGCGCACCTACCGCGTCTATGTGCAGGCGGACGAACCCTTCCGCTCCAGCCCAGAGGACGTTGACCAGCTCTACGTGCGCTCTAACCGGGGGGAGATGATTCCCCTGAGCAACCTGTTGACGAAGACGAACCAAACGGGGGCCCAGTCCATCACCCACTACAACGGCTACCGCTCCATTGAGATTAACGGTAGCGCTGCCCCTGGCGTCAGTTCGGGGGATGCCTTGTTGGCGATGGAGGCGGTATCCGAGCAGGTATTGCCCCCCGGTGTCGGGTACCAGTGGTCAGGCACTTCCCTAGAGGAGATCCAGTCTGGCGGCCAAGCGCCTATCATCTTCGGCCTGGGTTTGGTGTTTGTGTTCCTGGTGCTAGCCGCCCAGTACGAGAGCTACGTGGACCCAACGGTGATCATGTTCGCCGTGCCCCTGGCAATTTTGGGGGCGCTGCTGGCCCAGATGATGCGCGGTCTGCCCAACGACGTCTACTGCCAGATTGGCCTGGTGATGCTGATTGGCCTCTCGAGTAAGAACTCGATTCTGATTGTGGAGTTTGCTAACCAGCTCCGCTGTGAGGGCTACTCTATTGTGCAGGCGGCGTTGGAGGCCTCGCGGCAGCGGCTGCGCCCGATTTTGATGACTGCCATCTCCACCCTCAGCAGCATCTTCCCGCTGGTGGTTGCCAGTGGAGCAGGGGCAGCCAGCCGTCACTCTCTGGGTACCGCAGTGTTTGGCGGTATGTTCGTGGCTACGCTGCTGAGCCTCTTCGTTGTCCCAATTCTGTATGTGGTGATTAAGTCGTTATCGACCCGCGCTCTGCCGCGGGGAGACGATGCGGCTCCTATGGGGGATGAGGATGAGAAGCCGGAGAAGGAAGAGGCGGTGGTGTAACTCTGTTAGGGGTGTCCGATGTCTACCAGCCCAGGGGATTTACCTGCAGGATTGACTGTGAAAAAAGCGCTGACTCAAATTGAGCCGGTTGTCAGCGCCTATCCCAAAGCGGCAATGTTTGCCTTAGCAGAGGCCGGCTACAGCAGCTTATTCGAGCAGCTGATCTCCTGTATCCTCTCCATTCGTACCTACGATGAGGTGAGCCTACCCGCCGCTAAGCGGCTGTTTTCTAAAGCCCGCACCGCTGCAGCGATCGCCCAACTGCCGCTGACAGACCTAGAGGCCCTGATTACCCCCTGCACCTACGCCGAGCGCAAAGCTAGCCAGATTCAGGCGATCGCCCAGCAGGTGGTCGAGCAGTACGGTGATGAGCTGCCTGCCGATGCAGCGGTTCTGCAGGGCTTTAAGGGGGTGGGGCCGAAGTGCGCCCATCTTGCCCTGGGTATTAGCACCGGACAGCCTTACATCAGCGTCGATACCCACGTGCACCGGGTAGTGAATCGCTGGGGTGTGGTAGAGACCAAAACACCGGAGAAGACGCTGCAGGCCTTGGAACAGCAGGTCCCCCGAGATATTTGGGTTGACATTAACCGAATTTTGATGCCCTTCGGTAAGCGTATTTGCACTACGGTGCCTCGCTGCTCGGATTGCCCCGTGCGCCAGGGCTGTCAGCAGGTGGGGGTGACCCGCACCCGGTAGCGATCGCTGTTTATTGCGCTGATTTGGCTGCTACGGTAGCCCGATTGGCTTCAAGCCTTGGAGCCCGCTGTAGACAACTGAACGCGCAAATGTCCCGGTGAGCCAGGGCGTTTTCCTACCACATTTGCTTTCAGGATGCAAGCTGTTCGCAGATAACATTTTCAAATGCATCCGGAGTCGCTTCATTAGTTTAGAAACAATAAACAGTTGACGACTTGACAAGATTGGAATCATTGGGTCGACATCGCCGCCTCCAGAGATACCTGCTTGTTGGCTACTTCCAATAAGTTGGGCAACGGCTACCTATCGCTATCGTCAAGACGCCAAGTGCCGCGCTATCCGCAGCACCTGATTCTAAAAGCCTGACACCAAGGCTATCTAAGCGCCTGACCCACCGTAGCGGCTTGCTGCCCGCACAGGGCTTCTATTCAAGCAGGCTACCTCAAAGCTAGGGTCACATAGCAAAATTTCTATCAGACAAATCCTATGACCTACTCTGCTGAGCTTCACTCCGCATCAGATTCCCACGCCTATCGGCAGCGCCTCAACCACTGGGCCGTTGTCCGGCTACTGCCGAATATGCAGAGATCTGTACTGACTCGCTTTCGCACCCGCTCCGATGCCGACGGCCATCTCACCTTTCTACGCAATCACATGCCGCAAAGCCAGTTTCAGGTAGTGTTTGATCCCTTGAGCATCGGCCAAAGCGACAGCTAGCGCCACATATTAAAAGAACCAGCCATAGCTGTGTAGCCCCTTACCCAGCAGGTTCACCCCCAAATAGCATACCCAAACCGCCGCAAAACCCGACACCGCTAAAATTGCCGGTCGCCGTCCCTGCCAGTTGCGGGTAATGCGCGCGTGGAGATAAGCGGCAAACACCAGCCAGGTGATCAGCGCCCAGGTCTCTTTCGGGTCCCAACTCCAGTAAGAGCCCCAGGCTTCGTTAGCCCAAACCGCCCCCGACACAATACCAATGGTCAGCAGCGGAAAGCCGAGGCCAATCATCCGGTAGCTGATGTTGTCTAAAGTATCAGCCAAGGTAAGGCGCTGGGGAGATAGCTGCGGCTGTGGCGTCGCAGCAGCGGGCTTTTCCAGAATCGCGGTGCGTCCGCTGGCCACTTGGGCTACCTGCCCAGCGGTGTCAACGGCAGGCTGAGGGGTTTCAGCCACCACTTCCCCAGCCCGACGCAGTTGGTACTTCACGTCGCGGTAGCTGCCGGTGCCCACAGAGCTGCCCCGCAGCTCAATGGACTGCCCCCGAGTCACCACCAAAAAGGCGATCGCCAGCAGCGCTCCCACCATCAGGGCAGCGTAGCTGAGCAGCATAATGCTCACATGCATCATTAGCCAGTTAGATTTGAGGGCGGGGACCAGGGGCGCTGAGCGCTGCATGGTATCCGGCAAAGACAAGGTGGCAAAAGCCGCGATGCCCATGGCGATGGGGGAGGTCACCGCCCCCACAAATCGGCTGCGGCTCATCTGCTCGGCCAGTAGCCCCATGGCCGTCACCCCCCAGGCCACAAAGAACAGCGACTCATACAGGTTGCTCATAGGGAAGTACCCGCCCTCCAACCAGCGCGCTCCCAGCAGGGCCGCAATACAGAGGTTGGCGATCGCTAGTCCGCCGGTGCCTAGGCTAGCGAGCAGCGGCAGCTTGGGAAACGCGGCGCTCCCCCAGTACAGCAGCATGGTTAGGAGGAGGACGGCGAAGGAAATGTTGTCGAGCCAGCCTTGGAGAGATACGAGGTCCATGGGATGCGCGGTTAAGTGACAGGAACGGTAGTGGTGAATGATACAGAGCCCACCTGTCTAATCCTAACGACTCTTGACCGCGTGAGGCTAGGGCTAGGACGATTCCTTAATCTTTGACGGGCCGTCGGGTAAGCTAAACCGTCAGTATTCCGACCAAAATCCGCAGCAGTTCCTCCAAATCTGCCGGGACGCGATACAGGTTCAGGCCCTGGTGGACCTGACGGGCTTGGCGATCGAATTGGCCGAACTGCCAGATGGTGCCGGTAGAGACGGCGCCAGGAATCGTAGCCTGCTCGGAGTCGATCCACTGGTCGAGGGCAATTAGCTCGGTGGCCAGCTGCACGAAGCCTCGCTCTAGATCTTCGTTCTTAGCTTCGATCACCAGAACCGTCTGCTGGTTTTGTAGCAGGTAGTCGAGGGAGCCTTTGAGCTGATTGCTGACGGCGACGGGATATTCGACGTTAAGGCTGGCATTGGTGTAGTGCAGCAAGTCCATGAGTACCGGGGCAATCAGAAACTCCCGCCGCGCCATCTCACTAGTTAGGCTAAGGCGCGGCAGGCTTTCTTGGATGCGGGTTTTGAGGTCTTCGAGGCGATCGAGAGGACCAGCATACTTTGGGAGCTGCAGGGTTCGTCGCTGTAGGGATACGCCGAAGTAGGCCAGAATATCTTGGGGGGCGAAGTTGAGCTTGAAGTAATCGGCGAAGGTATAAGGGCGGTCGGCCTGGATGATTGGGGGACGGGGCATAACAAAAGTCCTCGCAGCCTATTTGATAAGGAGCCGCACTTTCCCTGCAGGTGCATGTGATTGTGCGCATGATTGCTATAAGTGGCTAGCCACCAGCAAATGGTGTTAGGGGGTTGGCCCCCGACAGAGGCCAACCCCCAAATAGCGTCGTTTATTTATGGCCTTCTACTTATTGCATATTTCACAGCCTTTTGAGCATGAACAGCCGTAGTATCAAACAATTCCACTGCGGTATCACCTTGGCTTACCAGTATTCCAATTTCGGTACAGCCAAGAATCACGGCTTCTGCCCCTTGCCGAGCAAGCATATCAATAACACGTAAATATTCTGTTTTTGAATTGGCTTTTATTTCTCCTAGACAAAGCTCTTGATAAATTACTTCATGGACAATTCTCCTGTCTTCTTGATCTGGGACCAAAACATTGAGTCCATAGTTTTCGCTTAACCGACCCTTATAGAAATCCTGTTCCATAGTAAAGGCAGTGCCCAGCAAGCCAACCGTCTTTATGTCTTTTTGTACGAGCACCTCTGCCGTTGCATCTGCTATATGAATCAAAGGTATTTTGATTGATTTTTCAATTTGCGGAGCAACCTTGTGCATCGTGTTTGTGCAGATGAGCAAAAAGTCGGCGCCAGCAGACTGTATGCTTTGAGCGGCTTCCGAAAGTATCCTTGCAGCGCTTTCCCAGTCACCTTTGTGCTGCAGTTTCTCTATCGGTTCAAAATCGACGCTGTACATAACAATTTTGGCTGAGTGCAAACCACCAAGAGTATTCTTGACACCCTCATTAATCGCGCGATAGTAGCCAATCGTACTTTCCCAACTCATACCACCCAAAAGACCAATTGTTTTCAAGCTACCTCCT
>JBCCAG010000287.1:0-5192 GCA_039814955.1 Cyanobacteria bacterium P01_A01_bin.135 | reverse complement strand
TATTGCCATTGGGCGCAGCGGCTTTAAGCTGATGGCAGTTGCTTCCACCTGGAATTCTGAGCTTGAAAGCTGGAACAGCGACGAAATTCGCGCCGAGCTCTACATCAGCCGCCACAGCGATCCAGGTGAATGTAAGCACTACTTCAACTTGCTACAGCGGCAGCAGACAATCATCGAAGCAGAATTAGGTGAATCACTCAGTTGGGATAGTCAGCCCGACCGTAAAGCTTGCAGAATCTACCTCCGCAAATCTGTTGAGCTGCAAAACCGAGCCGACTGGCCTGCCCAACATCAATGGCTCACCGAAAAACTCGATCGAATGCATCGGGTGTTTTCACCACGGATCAAGCAGCTTACCCTAGCTGAAGTGGAGTTGGACAGTTAGCAGAACTATTAAAGCACTACACTGTGACCAGACGAGTCAGCGCAAGTGAACATGACAGTCTCTCCTACTTCTAGTAAATCCCTACCACAGGAGCAGTGGCACCCCGCTACCTGGGAAGACTACTGCGCCCTCCGGGATGCCTTTGATCATGACTCAAGGCCAAAGCAGGGTAAGCTCGCCTTTGACCGGGGTTGGCTATGGGTGGGGATGGGCGAAGGAATTAATCACGCGAGCTTCAGCGATTTACTAACAAGCCTGCTGTTTCTATGGGCAATTCAGCATCCCGAGCAGTCCTTTAGCTCTCTAGGACGCTGCCTACTCGAAAAGCCCCAGACCCAGGCCTGTGCCCTGGGCCTAGTGCTCTACGTGGGTGAGGAGACCCCGCGCTGGCGAGAGGGCGACCCGAGGCGAATTGACCTCTCGACCTGGCGAGTGCCGGATTTGGTTGGTGAAATTTCAGATACGTCTTTGGTGTCTGACTTAGATGAGCAGAAGCACCTGTATGAAGCGCTAGGCATCCCTGAATACTGGGTGATTGACGTGAAAGGGGAACGAGTGTTCGCGTTTTTGCTCAATGAGCAGGGGCAGTACAAGCCCTGTGAGCAGTCGCGGGCGTTGGCGGGGCTACCGGTAGCGCTGCTGACTCAGACCGTGCAAAAGTTGGGCAGCGGGACGAATACCAGCGCAGCCGCCTGGTTTGCTGAAGCGATCGCAACTCAAGGAAAACCCTGATGACGGCAGAGTCCTGGACCCATCAGTTTGTAACCGCTAACGAAGTGGAGCTGCACTACGTCACCCAGGGGGAAGGCCCTCTGATGCTGATGCTGCATGGCTTCCCGGAGTTTTGGTACTCTTGGCGGCACCAGATTCCGGAGTTTGCCCGGCGCTACAAAGTGGTGGCCCTAGATATGCGAGGCTACAACGAGAGCGAGAAGCCGCCAGGGGTGGAGGCCTACCGACCTTCGGAAGTGGCCAAGGATGTAGCTGAGGTGGTGCGGGCGCTGGGTTACGAGCAGTGCACGCTGGTGGGCCACGACTGGGGCGGAGCGATCGCCTGGAACGTGGCCTACGATTACTCAGCGCGCGTGGAGCGCCTGGTGGTGATGAATATTCCCCACCCCAGCTTGGGCGCTAAGGCACTGCAAAACCCCCAGCAGCTTCTGCGCAGTTGGTATATTTTTCTGTTTCAGCTGCCGGGGCTGCCGGAGCTATTGCTTAGCGCCAACGATCACCAGCTCATCGGGCAGATGCTTTCAGAAACGGTGGTGAATCAGCAGACTTTCACCCCCGAAGATATTGTCCGGTACCGGCAGGCGGTAGCCCACCCAGGGGCACTGACGGCGATGGTCAACTACTACCGCAATATTTTTAGCCTCAACAGCGATCGCCGAGGCGTATTGGATATTCCAGCGCTGATGATTTGGGGAGAGGAGGATGTGGCACTGGGGAAAGAGCTGACCTACGGCACGGAGCGCTACGTTCGCGACTTCCAAATTCGCTACATTCCGGGCTGCGGCCACTGGGTGCAAAACGAGCAGCCAGAGCTGGTAAACCAGTATATGTGGGAGTTTTTGGATCAGGCTTAATCGGGCGAGCAGCTCACTAATCGGGGAGTGACGTATTGAGGCCTGGGTTTTCAGTGGGGTTACGTCGTGCTAGAAGGCCGCAGCTCCTCAAACAGCCGGTAGGCTGTCTCTTCCATCCCCAACGTGCCATAGGTGGCCTGGGCCCTGTGGTTGTCCCGCTCCACATATAGCCGAAAGCCGCAGACGTTTTCCGTCTTGGCTAACTCCTTTACGGCCTCATACATGCGCCGGTAGATGCCCTGCCGCCGGAACGCGGGTTCCACGTACACGCTCTGCACCCACCAAAATATACCGTTGCGCCAATCGCTCCACTCGGTGGTAATCATTAACGAGGCCACCACCTGTGACTCAATTTCGGCAACGAGATAGAAGCCCAATGCCGGGGTGTTAAGTAGCGCGTTGACGCCAGCCGCTACAACTTCAGAATTGAGAACCTTGTCCTCCGTTTCAAGCGCCATGGCAATGTTGAAGCGGGCGATCGCCCCCGCATCACGCTGCTCAGCTCGCCGTATCGTCACCGCGCCCATCGCCGCCGCTTACGCCCCAAAGTGCTTGATAATCGCCTCCGCAAACTCCGAGCACTTCAGCGGATCTACCGGCGGATCCATCAGCCGAGCCAGGTCATAGGTCACCTCCTGGTTAGCGATCGCCCCGCTCACGCCAGTCTTAATCAGGTCTGCCGCTTCCTGCCAGCCCATAAACTCCAGCAGCATCACCCCAGATAAAATTACCGAGCCGGGGTTAATGCGGTCTAGTCCTGCGTGCTTGGGGGCCGTGCCGTGGGTAGCCTCGAATACTGCACAATGGTCGCCAATGTTAGCCCCTGGCCCCATGCCCAAGCCGCCGACAATCGCCGCCGCCGCATCTGACAGGTAGTCGCCGTTCAGGTTCATGGTCGCCAGAATCGAATACTCGTCCGGTCGGGTCTGAATCTGCTGAAAGATGCTGTCGGCGATCCGGTCGTTGACCATCACCTTGGTTTTCCACTTGCCGCCCCCGTGGGAATCGCCAATGGCCTCTAGAATCGCCTTTACCTGGGCGCAGGCCTGCTCTTTCTTCTCCGCCGTCAGGGAATCGTACCCCGGCTCTACCCGACGGGCGTTCTCTTCGATGGTCAAATCCGGGTTGCCATCCACATTGCTTAGCACCCAGGACTCTAGCTCCGTGACGCACTCCTCCCGAAACTCGCTGGTGGCTAGCTCATAGCCCCAGTCCCGGAATGCGCCTTCGGTGTACTTCATGATGTTGCCCTTGTGTACCAGGGTCACCATCTGCTTTTTCGGCGGTAGGCGCAGGGCATGCTGGATGGCCCGCCGCACCAGGCGCTGGGACCCAGTCTTGCTGATGGGCTTGATGCCGATACCCGCATCCAGAGGAATCTGCTTTTTGCCGTGCTCCGGCGTGGCGGGGATGAGATCTTGGTTGAGCAGGGTGATGAGGCGATCGCCCTGCTCACTGCCCTGCTTCCACTCAATGCCTAAGTAAATGTCTTCGGTGTTCTCCCGGTACACGATTACGTCCAGCTTCTCCGGGCTGCGGTGGGGTGACGGCGTGCCGGAGTAGTATTTGCAAGGGCGGACGCAGGCGTACAGGTCATTAATTTGCCGCAGGGCCACGTTCAATGAGCGGATGCCGCCGCCCACCGGCGTGGTAAGGGGTCCTTTGATGGCGATGCCATATTCGCGGATGGCGGTGAGGGTGTCTTCGGGCAGGTACTGGTACTGGCCGTACAGGTCGCAGGCCTCGTCCCCGGCATAGACCTTAAACCAAACAATTTTTCGCTTGTCGCCGTAGGCCGCTTTAACGGCGGCGTCAATCACGCGCTGGGTCGCAGGCCAAATATCGACGCCCGTACCATCACCGCGAATGAAGGGCACCACGGGCATGTCGGGAACCTGAGGTTCGCCGTCTATAAACTGGATCGTGGCTCCTTCAGAAGGTGGTGTGATTTTGTCGTACATGGGCGTGACTGGATGCGATTCAATGTCTGCCCCATGGTATTACGAAATCTTCCAACCGGATATGCCGAGCTTGGCTTTTTACGCGGCATCGCCACGGCCACAGCAGTTTGCGCGCCGTGGCAACCCACTTAATCACGCTGCGCCCCCGGCGCAGCGACAGAATTGCCTTATGCATTATGGCTGAGGACATCAATGAAGCGATCGCTGCCGTCGGGAAGTGGCGTCTCTCGTGGCGGAACAGCCACTTCCCCATCTTGCCTCGGCCATGCAAGGCGCTATTCAGCTCAGACTTAGAACCGAAAAACGGTCCGTAGGTTAGCACCAAAGATCGTATCGTTGCTGCTGTCGTGCTCTGGATTAACAATCACCAAAACGCCAGGAATCAGCTCAATATTGTCAGTAAGGCGATACCGGTAGAAGCCTTCAAGATGCCAGGACGTGCCCTCATCCTCTGGGCCGCTATCGTTATCGAGCACCTTTGGCGGCTGCCCCACAAGCAGACCGAGGGAGTTACCCTCTTGACCCACGTCCAGGGCCGCCAAAGAAACCGCCCAGTTAAAGATTGAGGCATCGTCGCCTTCTTCCACCGTAGCGCTCTCCACTTCGGCATTAGCGAGAGACAGCCCTGCCCAGCCGGAAAGAACAAACTGATTACTGAGCTGCCAGCTGGACTGCAGTCCAAACTGATGGGCGGAGGTGGCGATTTGACCGAAGGGGGCATTGGCTAAGCGGCTGCCGGTGGCCCCGGAAACAAAAGCTCGTCCACCGGGGAAATAAGAGCGCACGTAGGTGAGGCCGAAGCTAAGGTCATCGTCGGGGTAAATCTCAAGCTGGGCCAGGGCCGCGTAGGACCCATTGAAGAGGCCGCTACCGGGCTCGGGGTCTTCTGGGTTGCGGGCTAGGTAACCTGCTGAGAGGCTCACCGCATCGCTAATGTCATAGTTAGCGGTGACACCAGCACCACCGACGCCCTGGTAATAGATGGGGTTGAAGCGTCCAAACCGAGATACAGCCCCAGAAACAGGGTTGAAGAAAATAGAGCTGAAGGTATCGACATTGGTTTGGTAAGCCCCGCGGGTGCCGTCAATGGTAAACCGTAGATCATCCGTCAGCGGAAATCGATAAAACAACTTTCCCACCACAAATTCGTTGTCGGTGTCGCGGTCAAATGCCAGCCGGGTCATATTAGTCCCCGTCGTGGGAATATCGAAGCGGGCTGGGTTGGTCGCATCAAGGCGCACCCTCAGCAGATCTCTGCCG
>JBCCAG010000582.1:0-3212 GCA_039814955.1 Cyanobacteria bacterium P01_A01_bin.135 | reverse complement strand
GGGCTATCGCCTGGGCAATGTCACCGTGCGCATCCCTGAAGATAGCCTTGACGCTCAATCGCACCGGTACGGCATCGTGAATTTAATGTCGTTGCAAAAGGGCGACAATAGCAAAGCGTCTTTCCTCCGGTATCTGTACATTCTGGCGGAGAAGCAGCTGATTGAGCAGAAACCCGACCATGAGACGGCAGCGGAGGCAATGATGCGGGAGCCCATCGCGGCATCATTTACAGTGTTTGACTGCACCGACTACCGGGAGTTTTGGGATAAAGACTCGTTTGGGCTGCTCACCTACGCACTTAGAAAGCGAGCCCTTAGCTTTATTGACTACGTAAGCCTTACCCGCGCCTACTTCAAGGGGAGAATCGATACCCACGGCGGCTACTTTTCAGCGGCAAAGGTGGATGGGGTCGGCTCGGCTCAAATACGTCTCCCTGAGGCCTACCTCACTAAACACCTCATCTACGGCCTAGCCTGCCTTGGGTTCGAAGGGTTTCTTGCCCCCCAGTCGGTAGATAACCTGTTGAGCAGCATTCCCGCTGACCGCTTGCAGCCGCTCCCCGCAGATGCGACTGCCCTGGAGAAGCTCTCTCAGCTCTGCCGCGATCGCCAAATTCAGGTTCTCCTATCGCCACAGCACTACAGACAGTTCAATTTATAGCTTTGGCTTCGTACCCTATCAAAGGCGTGAGGGCACAATTGTCTATCAGAAGAAATCGGACCCGCAGCGTGACGCTCCCATAACCTAGGCCTACCGTGTCCTTCCAGGGTCATGGCAGGTTTCTATCTGTAGCGGTAGATTCCTCAGAATCATTGATCTTCGCAGAGAGCCTGGCACTCGGGCTAAACTAGTCGAAAGCGTCTGCCGATCAGTGCTTCAGCCACTTAGTTCCTTCATATAGCAAGGCTGCGCCAACAACTCTCTATTCTCTATTTGGAAAACGGAGCTGTTTTCATGCCTTCGCCGTTCCCTGGAATGAACCCCTACCTTGAGCATCCCGATCGATGGTCAACGGTCCATAATCGGTTAATTGTGGCATTGGCAGATACCTTGACGCCTCAGCTATTACCCAAGTACCAAGTGGATATTGAGAAGCGGGTCTACGAGGTGCTTGGGTCCAATTCTTTATTTGTGGGACGCCCTGATGTGACGGTTCAGCGGCCTCGCACGTCCAGTCCTGATACAGCTTCAGCCGCGGGAGTTTCAAATTTAGCGGCGAAGCCGGCAAAGGTGATGGTACCTATGCCTGAAGAGGTGCGGGAAGCCTATTTAGAAGTTAAGGAAACTGCGACTCAGGCTGTAGTTACGGCAATTGAGATTTTATCTCCAACGAACAAGCGCGGGGACGGCAGACGGAAGTATGAGCAGAAGCGGCAGCAGGTCTTAAGTAGTCGGACGAATTTGGTGGAGATTGATCTGCTGCGGGAGAGTGCACCGTTGCCAACGTTGGGAGATGGACCTCAGAGCCGGTATCAGGTTCTGGTGAGTCGCGCGAGCAGCAGACCCATGGCAGATCTCTATGCGTTCAACCTAAATGAGCCGATTCCCCCGTTTGCGCTGCCGCTTCAGCACGAAGATGAGGAGCCGGTGGTGGTGCTACAGGAGCTGCTTGAGGGGGTGTATGAGCGGTCAGGCTACGATTATTTTATAGACTACAAGGACGACCCGCTGCCGCCGCTGTCAGACGGGGAGCGGGCCTGGGTTGACGCTGTGTTGCAGGATAAGGGCCTGCGCGGCTCGTAGGAATTGGTGGCAATTCGGCATAGCATCTGCGGACGTGATGCTGTCAGCTGGAGGGATTTTGCTGACTTGCTTCCGAAAATGTCGAGGCGCTTGCCTGACCAAACTTTCAGGCGAGCATCACCCATCTACAGTCTATTCCTCACGGGGCTAACCATTGGTATCCTGTGAAATAGACTTTCACAGCACCGATCGCCCTATGGGTTCCACCTCCACTAACACCGAATCCTTCCGCACCGCCGCCGCTACCCGCGTCCAGGTCCTCAGCGAAGCGCTGCCATATATCCAGCGGTTTGCCGGACGCACCGTGGTAATTAAATACGGCGGCGCCGCTATGAAAGACAGCAAGCTCAAAGCCGATGTAATGCGGGACGTGGTGTTTTTGGCTTGTGTGGGGCTGCGCCCGGTGCTGGTTCATGGCGGTGGCCCAGAAATCAACACTTGGCTGGGTAAGTTAGGCATCGAGCCTCAGTTTAAAGACGGCCTGCGGGTTACCGATGCCCCCACCATGGATGTGGTAGAGATGGTGCTGGTGGGCCGGGTAAACAAAGAAATTGTCACCCTTATCGACCAAGTCGGCGGCTCTGCCGTGGGGTTGTGCGGCAAGGATGGGGGCTTAGTTCGGGCCCGCCCCCAAGGCGACGAGGGGATTGGCTTTGTTGGAGAGGTGAGCGTCCTGGACCCGCGCCTGGTCGAAACCCTATCAGCGGCAGGCTATATCCCGGTTGTCTCTAGCGTAGCGGCCGATGAAACGGGGCAGGCTTACAACATTAATGCCGACACCGTCGCCGGGGAGCTCGCGGCAGCCCTCGGGGCCGAGAAGCTATTGCTGCTCACAGATATTCCCGGCATCCTGCGCGATCGCAATGATCCTGACACCCTGATTCCCAAACTCAACATCCAATCCGCCCGCGAACTGATCAAAGAAGGCGTGGTGGGGGGCGGCATGATTCCCAAAGTCAACTGCTGCGTCCGCTCCCTGGCCCAAGGCGTCCGCGCCACCCACATCGTCGACGGCCGGGTACCCCACGCTCTCCTTCTCGAGATCCTCACCGACGCTGGCGTGGGCAGTATGATCGTCGCCTCAGAATTCTCCGAAACGATGTAGCAGCCCAGCTCCATACAAAACACGAGACGGCAATAGGGATCCTACCTGCAGAAACGACGGGGCAGTGCTGGTCAATGTCACGCGTTTAGCAAGGACATGGCCTTGCCATGTCCCTACCGCCCAACTGTGCTACTGAAAGCCCAGCCAAGACCTAACATGACAGATCAGCAGGCCACCGCCCGCCACCACTACCAGCAAGGCAAAGCCGCCTTCGAGCGGGGTCAATATCGCCAGGCCGTACATCACCTAGAACAAGCCGCCGGGTTAGTCGATCGAATCTCCCCCTTCAGCGGCGAAGTACAGATTTGGCTGGTCACCGCCTACCAGGCAAAGGGTCAAGTCGAAGAGGCGATCGCCCTGTGT
>JBCCAG010000713.1:0-2532 GCA_039814955.1 Cyanobacteria bacterium P01_A01_bin.135 | reverse complement strand
CATCTACACCCACACCGAGTTTGGTAGCTTTCAGTCCCTGCTGCAGGTGCAGTGCCCCACGCCGCGCGGGGTAGATATCGCCCGGGCCTATGACGAGATGCGGGTGACCCTGAATCGTTTTGAAGATGTGATTATTAGCTTCACTGTCGAGCGAATTTACATTGAAGGCGAGGGTGAGGATGAAATAAATGACCCGGTTTCCGAGGCCGCGATTCAGGCGGCGGCGCGGCGGTTTGGCGTTGATTCAAGCCGCCTCAGCGTTGTTGAGCGGGAGCGGCGCACCTGGTCAGATAGCTGCCTGGGGCTAGGGGGACCCGCTGAAAGCTGCTTGGCAGCGCTGACGCCGGGCTGGCAAGTGGCGGTCACCGATGGTGCGAGCACTTGGCTGTTTCGCACCAATGAAGAGGCCAGCCAGGTCCGGTTCGAATCCCAACGCAGCGACGGAAGTCAGGTCTACCCTGAGTTGCCCCGCACCCATTCGTAGACGCTGTAGCTCTCGTCCTGGTAACGGGGCTGCAGCTGTGGGCAGCGCGGCTCGCTATTGGTGGGGAACACCACATGGGTCACGCCCGCTCTCCGGAACCGCCGCAGCTGTCGGCACTGCTTGGCAGGCTGCCTTGTCCGAAAGAACCGCTTGGCCCGCTGCAGGCGATCGCTCCACTCTATGACCTCCACGTCTTTGTAGGGGTGGCTTTTGCGGTTGATGTAGATGGGGGCCCCCGTTGCCAGGCGAAACCGCCGCAGCAGCTTATCATCCGGCGGCACCAGATAGACTTCCTCAGACTGGGCCGTTTCCTGAACGTACTTGATCATCCCGGTCGTCTCATCGGAGAGGGTCCATTTGTGCCACTGCTTCGCGCCTCCAACCATGAGTAAAATCGCTATCACGGTCGCGCTGGCGATCGCTGAAAATCTCTGCCAGCGAGACTGCTCCAGCGGTAGCCGCTTGACCAAGGCCCCCAGGATGACCGCCGTGGCCACGGGCACGAGAAATACCGAAATTCGCCAGGGGGCTACAAAGGCGATGAAGTCACTGCCGGTGAGCACTTGAACCACCGTTCCCAGCAGCGCCGCCGCCAAGGGAACTCCTAGGAGCAGGGCCAGGGGCTGACGGCGACAGAGGTAGATGGCAAAGCTGACCAGAGCGACCTGCAGATAAACGCTGCTGTCGACCCACTCTGCCGGCAATGAATGGTGGGGGATGCGCTCGTTGACGATGTAGGCCGTGGCCTGCTGCGCCAGCTCCGGGGAGGTGTCTGAGAAGGCAATTAGCATGTAAAGCAACACGGGCAGGGTGAGGAGCCCGCTGACGGTGCCTAGGGCGATCGCCTTCCGCCACTGCCCCCTCAGGGCAAAGACCACCATATAGGCCAAGGTCAGGGCCGCTACGCTGGGTAAATAAGCCGGGTGGAAGCTGACCGCGATCGCTAAACAGACGACGCTGCCAACCCAAAACCCATTACCTTTGCGGCCTAGCTGCTGCAGAAACAGCCAGAGGGAGACCAGCAGAAATACGCCGAAGTTGGCGGGCTGAAAGACCGGGCCCAAGATGTACTGCTCTGCTACCCCAGCCTGCAGATGCCAGCCCAGCTCAACATCTCCAATCTCAATGTCTAGGCAGTGGACCAGTAGCAGCAGGGCAAAAAACGGCAGGGCGCGGCGCAGGATGCTCGGATAGCGCGTCCCCACAATGCCAGTGAGGCTGACCACATACAGCCCAAAGACAACAAAGTAGTAGAAGTAGAAGGGGTATTCTGGGTGGATGAACTGGGCGGTAGCCCGCACCAGGGTCGTAAACACCGGCAGCGGGTTGAGGGTGTTGGCGGTCCAGTCCTGGGCTAAAAAGCCGTAGCCCGCCTGGGCGAGGCCATGCAGGTACTTGGTGTTCTGGTTTTCTGGGGAGTGGTAGATGGCGTCTTGGGTGTAGGCAACGCCGAATACCAAGGCTGCCGCGCCAAACAGCAGCAACGATCGCCACTGTAGCCCTGTTGCTTTTACCGCCCGCATTACCATGCTCAAGCCGCGAACTGGGCCCGAATCGCCTCAATCCGCTTGCGGTTTACCCCCAAGTCGGACTGGCCAAGGCGCGAAGCGGAGCGGACCTGAACGGCGTTTGCCCCTCGGTCCCAGTAGAACTCAACGTCATCCACAAAGCCCATCAGCGCCGTTTTGAACTCGGCGTAGAGGTAGTCCTCAGACTCGTTGACGATGGTGGTGCGCTCCATGCCGCTGACGATAGTTCTCAGCTTTGCCATCGGGTTATCGATGCCGCTGCAGTCGATGGGGGCGATGTAGTGCTCGCCGTCGCCCTGGGGGCTCTGACTACTGACGCAGTTGGGGCTACCGGGGCAGGCAGTAAGTTGACCGTCGGTGACGCCGAGGTTGTTGGGGCGGGTGCCGGAGAAGGAAAGCATGGTGGTAGAAAAGGGGTCTACAAAAATGGCTAATGTCGTGTCTATTCTCCATCATGGTGAGATCTGGCGGAGAATAATAAACAAATATTGGAAAGGACATGGCATCGCCATGTCCTCT
>JBCCAG010000490.1:0-3749 GCA_039814955.1 Cyanobacteria bacterium P01_A01_bin.135 | reverse complement strand
GGGTATCTCGCCGGGGCAGCCGCCTAGATGCCTACACAGATGACCGCGATATGTACTCCTCTTTGCTATCAGAGGACGAGTAGCCACCCTTAGCGTCAAGTGGTGGGGTCGCCCAAGCTAACCTAGACTAGTGGCGATCGCAGACCACCGCTAGACAGACCCCATCTCCCCAGCGAAAGTTTCCCAGAGCCAAAGCGAACCAAAATCCATGATGCAACCGCGCCGAGCGGCCCGCGAGCTAGCATTGCTCAGCTTGGGCCAGTCTGTGTCCCATAACAAGCGTCAGCGCCAGGACCTTCAAACCCTCCTCGTATCTGCTGTACGGGTCCTGACAACCGAAGTGCAGCAGAGCCTAGAGTCTGCTACCTCAGAGCTAGAGCGGGGCAGCGATCGCCTCCTGCGTAGCGAGATCCATGCCATTGACGTCAAAAGCGCCCGGACCATGGTCCATGAGGCGATCGCCCAAACCCAGTCCGCCGTTAACCGTCTGGGCATTGCCCTAGACCTGCCGGAGATCATCCAGCTCTCCAACCAGCACGAGGTGCGCGACTACGCCCTTGAGCTTCTGGAGACGGTCAAACGCCGGCAGACCGATTTGGATCAACAGCTCAATGCCGCCATGGTGGACTGGCAAATGGGCCGACTGGCGCGCATTGACCAGGATATCCTGAGGATTGCTGCCGCAGAGCTGCTGATTCTGGAGACGCCAGCTCAAGTTGCGATCAACGAAGCGGTGGAACTGGCAAAGCGGTACAGTGGTGAGGATGGATACCGATTTATTAATGGGGTGCTCCGCCGTCTGAGCAGCGCGGCTCCTTCAGCCCCTCGGTAGCCGCAAGAAACGCAAAGCAGTGCGGATTGGAAAGACAAGCAGCCATGGCTCCTTTTAACTGGTTCAACCGAAACAAGGCATCAAAGCCCGAGGAGACGGCCCCTGCCCCCCAAGCCCCAGCGTCCGCCGAAGAAGCTACCGAAGCCGCTGCCGCCGCCCCTTCCCCCCAAACTGAGGAGAAGCTGGACTGGGCCAAAGCCGCCTACCAGATGATTCAAAAGCGCAAAACCGAGGCGGCGGCTGCAGAAATGGCGCTAGCAGAGGAAGCCCCAGCAGAAGCAGAGTCAGCAGAGGAAGCCCCAGCAGCACAGGATGCCCCCACCCAAGAAGCCCCGCCTGCTGAGAATTTGCTTACTGAGGCAACGCCTGAAGACACGGCACCTGCGGCGGATGCATCCGAGTCAGCGACTGAAACAGATAGCGCGGCTGAAGATGCCGCAGTCGAGCCCACGGTAGAGCCAGCGCTAGCCGATGAGACCCGTCAAGACGAGGGAGCGATCGCCCCTGACCCTGACTCACCCCCCACAGCGCCAGTCGCCGAGGCCCCGCCAGAGGCGGACGCGGCGACTGATGCCGATACCGATACTGATGCCGACAATGATACCGAGGCTGAAACCGCCCCTGACCAGCCCGCAGCCCGCCCCTTCTGGGCACAGGCTGAAGCCGAGCGGCAGGAGCGCCTAGAGCAGCTCAAGGCGACCGCCATTGACGATACGCTGCCGGAGCCGGAAGACGTCGACTTTGACGAGGATTTTGTCTGGTCGGCTGGGGTGTTAGCGGGTCAAGGGCGGCGACCCGACGAGGTATCCCTAGAAGAAATTAGCTGGCTCACTAAGCTACGTCAGGGACTAGGAAAAACCCGCCGTAGCCTGGTCAACCAACTGCGGGCTGTGGTGGGGCAAGGGCCCCTCAACGACGACGCAGTGATGGAAATCGAGTCCCTGCTGCTGCAGGCGGACGTGGGGATTGATGCCACCGACTACATCATCGAGGCGCTGCAGAACAAGCTGCGGGAAGAGGCCCTCCCTCCCGAGGCGGCGATCGCCTACCTCAAAGAAATTCTCCGGGATATTCTCGACAAGCCTTTTCAAGGGGACTACAGCCCCACCTTTGCCCCCCAGCCCGACAGCCTCAATGTATGGCTGCTGACGGGGGTGAACGGCGCTGGCAAAACCACCACCATTGGCAAGCTGGCCCACCTCAGCCGCCAGTCTGACTATAGCTGCCTGATCGCCGCCGCCGACACGTTTCGCGCCGCCGCGGTGGAGCAGGTGAAAGTATGGGGAGCCCGCAGCGGTGTGGAGGTAATTGCCAACCCGGGCCAGAACACGGACCCCGCCGCGGTGGTGTTTGATGCGATCGCCGCCGCCCAGTCCCGCAGCGTTGACGTGCTGCTAGTGGACACGGCGGGTCGGCTGCAGAATAAGAAGAACCTGATGGACGAATTGAGCAAAATTCGCCGCATCATCGACAAAAAGGCGGACAGCGCTACCGTGGAATCGCTGCTGGTGCTGGATGCCACCCTGGGGCAGAACGGGCTGCAGCAGGCGAAGGTGTTTGCGGAGGCGGCTCAGCTCAGCGGCGTCGTGCTCACTAAGCTAGACGGCACGGCGAAGGGGGGTGTGGCGCTGGCGGTGGTGCAGCAGCTAGGACTGCCGATTCGCTTCATCGGGGCAGGGGAAGGGATTGAGGATTTGCGCCCCTTCTCCAGCTATGAGTTTGTGGAAGCGCTGCTGAGCGGATAGTTACGCCTTTTGACCTAGGGGAGTGGTGAGGGCCCAGAAAAGTATCGGGCACAGCAGAGTGGTGGCGACGGCGACGACGCCAACGACGGTCATGCCATCAATCAGGTCGGCGGAGAGGAGAGTCAACATGGGGGTACCTCGTTGGAAGTGAATGGTCTAATCACACTGGTCTAATCACTCCTACAGAGGTAGGGCCTCCCTGTCCCGAAGGCCGTTACCTGCTGTGACAAAATTATGCTTTGATAAAGCCGGGAACCGGGGCGGCCTAATTCGAATTGATGAGAGTAGCCAACCTATTCATCAATGTAGCGATCCTAGATCGCTCGTGAACTGTGAGATGAGAGTGGGGGCGGGCGCAGCCCGCCCCCACTCTCAAAAACCACATAGGATTGCTGTAGGCGCTATTCAATGGACCGCTCGTTGCTGTAGTGCGGCGAAAGAATCTCAATGCCGCTCTCTTGGCAGTGGTCTAAAATTTTTTCGTACAATTCCGAGTAAGTTTGATTAAGCTGCTCGATTTGCCGGGTATAGGCCCGCAGCTCATACTCAATGTAAAAGTCGCTCAGCGCTACCTGCCGCACAATGGGGGCGGGCTCTTGGAGGATGTGAGGTGTGGCTCGGGCTGCTGCGGTAAGCACCTCGTGGACCTGACGCCAGGGGATGTCGTAGCCTAGGGTGAGGTCAACCTGCATCACTAGGGGCGCGCCCATGTCTCGCAGGGTTGCGGTGTAGTTGATAATGGTACTGGCCACCAAACTCGAGTTGGGAATCGTGATAATTTCGTTGTTTGCGGTTCGGATGCGCGTCGATAATATGGTTTTCTCCATCACGTAGCCGACATAGTCGTCGATACGGATGCGATCGCCAATTTGAAACGCCCGGGTGTAAATGGTAATAAACCCGCCAATCAGGTTAGAAACGGTGCTAGCGCCCCCTAGGGTCAGCAGTGCGCCAAACAGTAGCGAGATCCCTTGGAAGGCGGGAGAGCCAAACCCTGGCAGATAGGGCAGGATGAAGGTCAGCGCCACTAGCACCACAATGGCCTGCGTCAGCTTGTAGGTCGGCTGGACCCACTCTTGATAGAACCCAGGAATCGTCAACTGTCCGCTGCCCAGGGCGTCGAAAAATATTTTCAGAAACCTCAGCGCCAAGTTCGCCAGCACCAGCACCAG
>JBCCAG010000774.1:0-2282 GCA_039814955.1 Cyanobacteria bacterium P01_A01_bin.135 | reverse complement strand
ATCGCTAAAACGCGGAGAAGACTTCGGCATGGCCGCTCAGCACCAGCTCTTCAGCCGCCGCGCCATAGATATTGTTGAGCTGCTGATCGTTCAAATCATCGATATGACCGTCGAACCGAACGGAGCCATCCCGCAGGGCGATCGCCCGCTTAAAATAGCGGCGCACCACCTGCACCTGGTGCAGGGAGGTGACGATGGTGATGCCCTGGTCCCGGTTTAAGTTGGTCAACAGCTCCATCACCTTGCGGGCTGACTCTGGGTCGAGAGAGGCAATAGGCTCATCGGCCAAAATAATCTTGGCGCCCTGCATCAGGCAGCGGGCGATCGCTACGCGCTGCTGCTGCCCCCCGGATAGGGACGAGGCCCGCTTGTAGGCTTGGTCCAGGATGCCAACTCGATCTAGGGCCGCTAGCGCCCTGAGCTTTTCAGCTTTGCTGAACCCGCGCACCAGCGATCGCATCAGCGACACCTGTGAAAGATTACCCACCAGCACGTTCTCGAGAACCGTCAGTCGGTTAACCAAATTGAACTGCTGGAAAATAAAGCCAATTTGGCTCCGCAACTGACGGGTCTTCGAATGCAGTTTGCCGTTGCTCTGCAGGGGGCTACCGAAGATTTCTACGGTGCCCTGATCAGCCTGCTGCAGCCCATTGATATTGCGCAGCAGCGTAGACTTACCAGAACCAGAAGCCCCCACGAGGGCCACCATTTCCCCAGCGTCCACCTGGATGCTTACTGCCTGAAGCGCAGGTTGCCCCTTAAAAGACTTTGAAAGCTGATGAACTTCGACAGCAGTTGTGCTCAGAGATTGCCCCAACGTCCTCTCCGCAGATGGTCGCATAGATTCGGTCTATTTAAGTTAAAACAGCATGGACTGAGGTTAGCAGAAATTATCGGACAGGCATTGATGTAGACGTCTAGACAAAAACTACTCCCTATGAGCCAAACCCATAGTCTGATAGGCAGTTTAAGGCGCTTCAATCAATAGGTTAAGCTTGCGTAAAGGCTAGGCAAGCTCGGAGATCCCCGCTCCAGGAAGGGGGATAACGCGACTGTGACCGGGTTTCTTCAGGGAGCTTCTTCGTTCTCCAACACCAACTCCATCCGATCGCCCCTGAAGCGGGTAATGCCGTATTCGATCACCGTGCCCGCCTGATTAACATTGACCGATTCAGACAGCAAAATCGGTCCATTGACGGGCATTTTTAGTAGTCTGGCGTCGTTGGTTTGGGCGAGGCGGGCGGTCAGACGAGTACGGTGGCGAATGTGGTCACAACCATATTCGTTCTGTAGCATTTTAGAAATAGAGCGGTAGGTCTGACAGTGCTCCATTAGGTTCGGAAATACCCGTCCTGGAAAATGACTGCTCGCGATGCTAACAGGAATGTTTTCAACAGAGCTCAGCCGCTCAAATAGAACAACCGGTTCCCCGACCTCAAGATTCAGCCGGCTTGATAGCTTCGCGTCGGCTTTCAGCTCCACGATGCGCAGAACCTGCCATACAGGTGTCAGGGATTGCGCTCTGAGGGCCTCATTGAACCGCACCCGGTTACCAATGGGTACCGTGATGGGAGCCGCCATCACAAATGTGCCCCGGCCCCGCTCGACCCCGACAATTCCCTCCTGCCGCAGCACCTCCATCGCCCGCCGCAGGGTATGGCGGTTGACGCCAAACCGCTCGCTGAGCTCGGTTTCTGTCGGCAAGCGATCGCCCACCCTAAACACCGATTCTTCGATATTGCACCGCAGTTCGCCGGCAATCTGGAGGTATATCGGTAAGGCTTCTTGGGGCATGGGAGGCACTTAGACTCGAACAGAAGATGCTACCTATAGGAATAGGGATTTGAGCAGTAGGTAATTGTGGAGTTAGGGACCCTCAAAAGTAAGAGGATGGATTCTAGGGTTGCATTCTATTGAATCATGTCCCATAATCTGCCTAGATTCGAAATTCGTCTAGACGTCTACACAAATTAAGCCTTGGTTAACTATTGATTAAGCGATGGAGATAACCCAAACAAATCTCAGATCGGGATGGATGTCAACCCTAGCCAAAGCGCCGTTAACTTTGTTGGAGGGGCGAATGGGTGCCCTAGGCGACTTGCCGGCGTATGGGTTCCTGCGATCGCCCGAAATTGGCCTAGCCATGGTGCGAGGACGGGCTGAGGGGACAGGCGCGCCCTTTAACCTGGGGGAGATAACCATCACCCGCTGCGTGGTGCAGTTGCCGGGTGAAGAGAGCAAAGGCGAGGCAATTGCTGGGTTCGGCTATGTGGCGGGGCGAT
>JBCCAG010000906.1:0-1733 GCA_039814955.1 Cyanobacteria bacterium P01_A01_bin.135 | reverse complement strand
GAGTCAATAATCGCGCTCCGACTCAAAACCCGCCTACCGCCGTGCAGCAGCGCCTCCATTAAGGCAAACTCTTTGGGGGTAAGCCGGATAGGCGATCGCCCATAGGTCACATCGTAAGTGACCGGATCAAGCTGCAGGGCTCCCCAAGTTAGGGTTGGCGTCGGCCGAGGCTGACCGCGACGCAGCAGAGCCCTGACTTGAGCCAGTAATTCCTGCAAGTCAAACGGTTTCACCATGTAGGCATCCGCCCCAGAATCAAGGCCAACGATTTTGTCGCGGCTAGTGTCCCGGGCGGTCAGCATCAGCACAGGAAGGCTATGGTCGTGGGCGCGAAGCCGCTGGCATAGGGCAATGCCATCTAGCTTTGGCAACGTGACGTCTAGCAAAACCAGATCGTAGGAGAACAGGGTGATCTGATCCCAGGCTGCTTCCCCATCCCGCGCTACATCGACGCTGTAGCGCTGTGCAGTCAAGGCCTCCGCAAGGGATTCCGACAGCCCCCTATCGTCTTCTACGAGCAGAATTTGCATGGTCTTGGCTCAATGTCCTGCAGATGCCCCATTATTGTCGGGGTGGCCGCAACAGAAGAGAGCTCTGTGGCTAGTGACCACCCCCTCTGCAACTTCCGCCATCTGAAATATCAGCGCGATCGCCCTTGTCTGACCCCATCAATCGTTCGCCGTATGCCGGGAAAATACATACACCCGCTGAGGCTGCAGGCGATCGCCCAACCCCGACGGCTTCAGCGCCTCAGTCGTGTCATCAGACGATAACCGAAACACCTGCCGGTCCAGCTTCCCCTGCAGATTCACCATCGGGTCATGCCCCGGCGATACCATAAACTCTATCTGCTCCACCGTCGGCCAGGCCGCCAACTGGTCTAAGATCTGCAGCACCGCCTGTACATAGGGATGCTCCCCGTCTTGGTACCAAGTTGCCGTCGCAACGGCGGGCTGGTCTAGGCCCAGGTGCACAATCAGATGAGAGCGATCGAACAGGGCCAGCGCCACTGAGCGAGCCTCCTCCTGCAGCAGCAGATTCTGGGAGTCACACAGGTGGCGCAGCTTCTCCAGTCGCTCATAGCGCAGCTCCACCGAGGGATCGTCGGACCACTGTACCCCCACCGTTACCAGATAGGTTTGCAGCAGCAGGTGCCCTAGCTTCTCGGCCTTGGTCGCCAAGTAAGAAGCGTTATAGGTGTTGGCCTCAATCAGGAGGGGTACCCGGTTCACCATCTCCAGGCCGTAGCCCTTCAGCCCCGCAATCTTGCGGGGATTGTTGGTAATCAGGCAAAACTGCCGTACCCCAATGTCGTTCAAAATCTGGGCTCCCATGCCGTAGTTACGCTGGTCGGCGGGGAAGCCCAGGCTCTCGTTGGCCGCGACAGTATCCAGCCCCTTGTCCTGCAGGGCATAGGCCTTGAGCTTATTCACTAGGCCAATGCCGCGACCCTCCTGTCGCAGGTACACCACCACCCCGGCCCCAGCGCTGTCGATCATCTTCATCGCCGCCTGCAGTTGCCCCCGGCAGTCGCAGCGCAGGGAACCCAAAGCGTCCCCCGTCAGGCACTCAGAGTGGACCCGCACCAGCACCGAGCGATCGCCAAAGGTCTCGGGGTCCCCCTTCACCATCGCCACATGCTCAGAGCCATCCAGGGCGTTGCGGTAGGCGTAGATCTTAAAGTCCCCAAACCGGCTAGGGAGGTTGGCCACCGTCTCCCGCTGGATGAACCG
>JBCCAG010000320.1:0-4924 GCA_039814955.1 Cyanobacteria bacterium P01_A01_bin.135 | reverse complement strand
TCAGCTCTTCGCTGTAGCTCGCAACTTTGCCTTGAACCTGTACCGCTCTAACGGATTCAACAACATGGCTCAGGCTGAGCGTAAATGCAAGTTTGGCCTAGACATCCTCAAGCGCATCTTTAGAATGAAATAGCCCTGCCTCGCCACCCAAGCCACACCCGGGGAACGGCTGCTGCCGCCCGGCAGCCGAAAGCAGGTGGATGAATCGAAAACAAACCCTAGCTTACGCCTGCGGTTCCAGATGACGAAGTCTGCGGCAATCTCGACATTTTGCTTGCCAGTTTCTCCACCAGTTGGGGACACAATAACGATTTCGCCCTGTAAATTTCGCTCAAACTTCACATCGGGGTTGGCCCGGCAAAGCTGGTAGAACTGCTCATCATCCAGACGGACTACAGGGCTTAAGTCAATTGTGACCATAGATAGCAGCTCCTAACGCCTTGCTAAATCCATTGTGTCGGATAGTCGAGCAAGATGCATCTGCGATTTTTGCTTAGTTGTAGGAGGCACAGCCCTATCGCCCCAGACTAAAGATGAGACAATGGGGTTGGCCTCAGCAGAGTTTCCCTTCATCTCCTCTGCCCGCCAACATCGCTTACACCATAGCCAGCCATGGGAAATACCCCTAGTAGCGCCTCCCACAACAGCGATCGCGCCAGCGACCAGCACCCCGGACGCGACATCGGCGGCGGCCTGCCTGTCATTCAGCAATGGGCCAAGTACACCCTAGATGTCCAAGGTCCGAAAGCCTGGGAGGTGATCTTCAAGAAGAGCGCCTGCCTCTCCTGCGCTTGGGGAACTGGGGGGCAGACGGGCGGCTTTCGCAACGAGCTGGGGGAAGGGCTGCAGCGCTGCGCTAAGAGCATGGAGGCGATTAAAGCGGAGCTGGAATCCAGCTTAGAGCCGCTATTTTTCGAGGAGCAACCTGTTTCTGAGCTGCAGAAGCTCACGTCCCAGGAGGCAGATGGGCTAGGGCGTCTGACGGTGCCCATGGTACTCCGGCAGGGCCAGCACCACTACCAGCGGATTAGCTGGGATGAGGTATACGACTTGGTGGCGGAAGCGTTCCGCAGGCCCGCTGAGCGGGTGGCCTCCTATAGCTCTGGGCGCTCCTCCAATGAGGCGGCATTTTTGCTGCAGCTGATGATACGAGCTTTGGGCACCAACAACCTGGCAGACTGCTCAGATCTGTGCCATCGCCCCTCCTCAGTGGCGCTTAAAGAAGTGTTCGGCACCGGTACCTCTATGGTCAGCCTGAAGAGCCTGCGGCAGGCGGACTGCGTGATGCTACTGGGATCCAACGCCCCCGCCAACCACCCCCGGCTATTGAACGAGCTGATCAAGCTGCGGGACCGGGGGGGCAAGGTAATCGTGGTCAACCCGGTGAAGGAGGTGGGCCTGGTTAAGTTTGGTTCTCCGGCGTTTCCGGTGAAGTCCCTGGTGCCGGGGTCCGACATCGCTAACCTGTTCTTGCAGCCGCTGCCGGGCAGCGATCTGGCGCTGCTGGTGGGCATCCAAAAGTCGCTAGTGGAGCGAAATTTGATTGACAGGCCCTTTTTGCAGGCCCACACGGAGAACTGGGAGGCTGTCATTGAGCAGGCGAAGGCCACCTCATGGGAGGAGATCACCGGCACCTGCGGCATCCCCCAACGCGAAATCGAGGCGGCAGCCACCCTGATTAGTCAGGCGCAGGGCGCCGTGTTTGCCTGGGCCATGGGCATCACCCAGCAGCGCAACGGCGTAGACAATATCTTTGGCATCGCCAATGTGGCCTTACTTACCGGCAATGCTGGGCGAGACGGCACGGGGCTGATGCCCATTCGGGGCCACTCTAACGTGCAGGGGTTTGGCTCCATGGGGGTATTTAATAAGCTGAAGGAAGAGCTGCGGGGCGCTTTAGAAAAAATCCTGCAGCGATCGCTCAACCGAGAGCCAGGGTACGACTCGCGCTCGCTGGTGGAAGCGGCGGATGCCGGCAAAGTAGACAGCCTGCTGTGCTTGGGGGGCAACTTCTACGCCGCCAACCCGGACCTGGTTCAAGCCAAGCGAGCCCTGGGCAATATCGATACCATCGTCTATCTGGCCACCAAGCCCAACCTAGGCCATTTCCATGGCTTAGGCCGCCAAACCACGCTGCTGCTGCCGGTGTTCAACCGCTTTGAAACTCCCCATAAAACCACCGTAGAGTCGGGCAATAACTTTGTGCGCCTCAATGACGCGGGCAAGACCCATCTGCAGGGGGCAGACCTGGTATCTGAGGTGGACTTTTTGACCGAGATTGCCCACCGCCTTCACGGCAGCCACCCGGTAGACTGGCGACGGCTGAAAGACACCCGCTACGTGCGTCAGCTGATTGCCCAGACGGTTCCCGGCTATGAGGCCATCGGCAACATCGATGAAACCCTAGAGGAGTTTACTATCGGAGGACGAATTATCACCGAGCCTCAGTTCCCCACTGACTCCGGCAGGGCGAAAATGCAGACGCCAGAGCTGCCCCACCTCAGCCTCCCAACTAAGGCTGACTTCGGCAAACCTGAAGCTCATGGCGTCGTGGTGGCGCTGATTACTGGGCGGGGCTATGGCCAGCACAACACCGTGGTTTACCGCACCGCTGACCACTACCGGGGCATGCCCCACCGCCACTGCATTCTAATGCACCCAGACGATGTGGCCGAGGGCGGCCTGGAAGACCGTCAGCGCGTCAGCGTTTGGGGAGATGCCGGCCAGCTAGACCAAATTGAAGTGATCTGCGGCGCGGTGCGGCGGGGGGCAGCGCTGATGTTTTACCCGGAGGCCAATGTGCTTATGAAGGGACATATCGACCCAAAATCTCAAACGCCTGCCTACAAGCGGGTGCCCGTATTCGTGACCCCCTGAAGATGGCTAGCGATGCCCTCGCCGGCGAAGCCGCCCGCAGCATTAGGTCAGCTCAAACACATAGCTATGGGCGCTGCTGAGGTTCCAGTGAGCCTTTGCGCTCAGCTCCAGCACATTGTCGTGGTAATTCGCCAAGCTAGGCCGGTGGCCAACGCTCAGATAGCTGATCTCCATATGGTGCAGCAGGTCGTAGAGGCGGCGCTCATTCTTGACGTCCAAAGCGCTCGTTGCCTCATCGAGGATGACATAGCGGGGCAAGGTAACCAAGATGCGGGCAAAGGCCAGTCGCTGCTGCTCCCCTAGAGAGAGGACCGTTGGCCAATCTCTCGTTTGGTCTAGCCCGCCCACGCGGCTGGGCAGCTCGGCGAGGTTGACCCGCTTTAAGGCCCGGTAGATTGCTTGGTCAGTCACGCTTCCTGGCGCGTTGGGATAAACAACCTGCTCTCTGAGGGTGCCTAGCAGCATATAGGGCTGCTGTGGCAAAAACAAGAGTTCCCCAATATCAGGGCGGCAGACAAGGCCGCTGCCGTTGGTCCACAGTCCAGCGATCGCCCGCAGCAGGGAGCTTTTGCCGCAGCCGCTAGGCCCCACCACTAGCAATCGGCTGCAGGCCTTTGTGTCTAGTGACAGGTGCTCAATCAAAGTTTGCTCGCTATTAGGGGTACGAAGGGTCAAATTTTTAATAGATAGCTGAGAGACAATACGAGTGTCAATGCGGGTGTCAATAGTGGCCTGCAAACTGGTGTGGTGGGAAGCGTAGCCCACCGTACCGGCGTCAATGTACTCGTAGAAAGCGCCCAAGCGGCTGATGCTGGCCGCGAATTTGGCAATCTCCTCAATGCGATTGGTGATTACCGACACCGCGTCAAGAATCAGGCGGAAGGCCAAAGTGGCCTGACCGATGGTGCCGAAGTCCGTCTCACCCGCTAAGTATAGGGGAGCCACAATCAGGTAGGGCACGATGCGGGTAAAGTAGTTGTACCCTCGCTGCAGCAGGGTAATCAGCGAATTCCAGAGGATCAGCAGATCGGCGTTATTTAGCGCGGCGAGCATCCGCTTGAGGACCTGCTGCTGCTCTAGGCGCTCACCGCGATAAAACGCGATCGACTCGGCGTTGTCGCGCACATGCACCATCCCGTAGCGGAAATCGGCCTCTAGGCGCAGCTGGTCATAATTGATGCGAATTAGCCGCTGCCCGATACCAATGGCGATCGCCGCCCCAATACTGGCATAAACTAGTAGACCAAAGGTCAATGCCCGAGAGATGCTGTAGAGGACCGCCGTAAAGGAGATGAGCGCCAGGACAGAGTCGAGAATATCCAGTAGAAAAGACAGCGTCACCTCGGTAAACGACTTGATGTCTTCGGTAATTCGCTGGTCAGGGTTGTCAATCTTAGTATTGACCGCGTTGGAGTCTAAATTGTAGTAGGCACGGTTGCGAAAATAGCGGCGCAGAAACAGCTTAGTCAGCCACTTGCGCCAATGGAGGGCTAGCTTGCGCCGTACGTAGTGATATAGGGCGATCACCGGCACGGCCAATATAATGACGCCGGCATAGATAAACAGGAACTGCCAGAACAGCGGCTCCTCGCGCTGGTTCAGCGCATTGTCAATGATGCGAAAAATGTAGCTGAGGGTGACGTTGATGCCGTTGACCACAAAGGCCAGGAACAGCAAAAAGCTGAGCATGAACCACTGACGCCAGTGGCGGCGCAGGGTGCGGTACTGCAGGGCAAAGGTGAGGGCGCAGCTTGTCAGGGCGATCGCTGCCACTGGTAGAGCCGCGGACCCAATCAACCGATCAACGCGCTCTACGAACTGGGCCGCTAGCTGGGAGAAAAAATCATTGAATACCAGCTCTCCCGATTTCGTCAAGGCGATTACGAGAAAAAACATCAAAGCAACTACCAAAATTAAGATGGTTGCCAGTAGGCCGATAAAAGTGACGGTGCTCGCCCGGCCGCTAGTAGGATAAAAATAGGGCTGGGCAATCTCGATGAAGCGATTCAGGAGCTGCCGGTTAAAGCGAAAGCGAGCCTGTGGTCTC
>JBCCAG010000557.1:0-3348 GCA_039814955.1 Cyanobacteria bacterium P01_A01_bin.135 | reverse complement strand
GCGCCCTGCCGCTTTTGACGGCACCGTGGAGGAGAACCTACAGCGGGTGTTTGCCCTCAAGGCCCAGCAAGGCACATACGAGCGATCGCGTATTGAGAATTACCTTGCCACTTTGGGCCGCTCCCCGGAGTTTTTAGACCTGGCGGTGCGGCGGCTCTCCGGCGGCGAAAGTCAGATTCTCGCCCTGCTGAGGGCCCTACAGGTCCAGCCCCAAGTACTGCTGCTAGATGAGCCCACCGCCTCCCTTGACCCAGAAACTACCCAAAGCGTGGAAGCCCTCATTTCTCAATGGATGGAGGAAGCGGAGCAGCGAGCCTGCCTGTGGACCAGCCACGACCCCCAGCAAATCCAGCGGGTGACGGACCGGCAAATTCACTTGGAGAAGGCCAGCTGATGCAGGATTACATTCAACTGGGCTATGGGCAGCTGGCCCTAGCAGCGCTGCTAATTTTGGCGAACTTGGGCATTTCCTTAGGGCTGCGTCTAGGGCTAGAGCGATCGCTGTTGATTGGTTCGGTGCGCTCGGTGGTACAGCTACTGCTAATTGGCTTTGTGCTGGAGTGGCTATTTAGCCAGGAGAATCCCTGGGTGGTGCTGCTGATTGCCCTGGTGATGACCACCATCGCGGCGATCGCCGCCGTCAACCGCACCCAGCGCCGCTTTGGCGGCATCTACTGGGATAGCCTGCTGTCGGTGCTAGGGGCGGCGGGGCTCGTCACTAGCCTATCCCTCACCGGCATCATTCAGGTGCAGCCCTGGTATGACCCCCAGTATTTGATTCCACTGCTGGGGATGATTTTGGGCAACATCCTCAACGGCATCTCTCTGGGTCTAGACCGGTTTATGACCAGCGTAGTGGACCAGCAGCAGCAGATTGAAACCCTGTTGACCCTCGGGGCGACTCGCTGGGAAGCCGCTCACCAGCAGGTGCGGGACGCAGTGCGTACCGGCATGGTGCCCATCCTCAATTCCATGATGGTGGTGGGGCTGGTGAGCCTGCCGGGGATGATGACCGGTCAAATCTTAGCGGGGGCTGACCCCATTGATGCGGTGCGCTACCAAATCATCATCATGTTTATGATTGCCTCGGGCACCGCCCTGGGGACTTTTGGGGTGGTGCTGCTGGCCTTCAATACGCTGCTAGTACCCCACCAGCTTCGATTGGACTACCTGGAGCAGGCGCAGAAATAATTCATTGCGTTTGAAGAGACGCAATGTAGCGCCCATGACCGGTAAGACTACTTTGTTGCGATGATGTGAATATCCACATCTTTCAAGTAGCGTAGCAGCTCCAGCATCGGAGAGCCGCTGAACATGAGCTTCCAGCGCGAGCGATGGGTTTGCCCTAGAACCACTTGGGTAATGTTCTGCTCGTGGGCCGTATTGGCGATCGCCTTAGCGATATTGCTGCCGCTCACCCGCAAAAACTCCCCGCCAAACTGCTGGCAAAACTGCTGGCACATGTCGATATAGAGGCTTTCGTCCTTGGTTAAAAAGCGATCGGGGTGGTCCACATATAGTGCGTAGAACTTCGCCTTCATCTGGCTGGCAAGCCGTGAACCTCGGCGCATTAACTGGCTGGAGTCGGTTTTAGTGGAGATGCACACCATTACCCGCTCCTTGACGCTGTAATATCGCTCATCCCGAATGGGAAAATCAGCGTCTTCTTCTAGGTTGTCCGCTACTTCCCGCAGGGCTAGCTCTCGCAAAGCCATGAGGTGTCGGCGCTGAAAAAAGTTCTGCAGCGACTGCTCCACCTTCTCCGGGGCGTAAATCTTGCCCTCCACTAGCCGCTCCTGCAGCGCCTCGGGGGTGAGGTCCACCACTACCACCTCGTCCGCCTCGTCTAACAGCCGGTCCGGCACTCGCTCCCGCACTGTGACGCCAGTAATTTGGGCCACAAGGTCGTTGAGGCTCTCTAGGTGTTGGATGTTGACGGTGGAAAAGACGTCAATGCCCGCCGCTAGCACCACCTCCACGTCTTCGTAGCGTTTCTCCCGCGCCGAGCCGGGGACGTTGGTGTGGGCCAGCTCGTCGATTAATACCAGCTGGGGCTGCCGGGCCAAAATGGCGTCGGTATCCATCTCGGTGAGAGCCGAGCGGCCCCGCTGAACCTGCTGCCGAGGAATCACCTCTAGGCCTTCCCCCGCCGCAGCGGTATCCTGACGCCCGTGGGTTTCCAGCAGCCCCACCACCACATCGATGCCTTCAGCCTTGAGGGCGTGGGCCTCTTTGAGCATGCGGTAGGTCTTGCCCACTCCCGGAGCCATGCCGATGTACATTCGGTGCTTACCGCGGCGATCGCGGGGCTGCTCGTAAGAGGCCGATTGTGTGGGCTCCTGGCCTGGGTTCATGGTCTTATGCCCTATGTACAGTATCGGACCTTGCCTTGAGCCGATTAAGCTTTTCAGGACTTACGTACAGGAAATCTCAGCTGCCGTATTTGACATGGGGTTCCCCCTTGGCCCCCTTGAAAAGATACCGCTGGCAATAGTCATGTCTTGTAACACTCTCGACACTTCCCTGCTCGGGAAGGCCCCCCAGCCCCCAATTTTGGGGGAGCGGGATTTAGAGATTAGAATGCTCAAAAGCCAATGACATCGAGTATTTTAGCTTCTAATCTGGTTCCCCCAGAATTGGGGGCGGAGGGGGCCTCCAAGACGCAAACGGACATAGCGTAGTTTCTTTCAAAAGGTCACGCCACGTTTTGACTGTCCAACGCCAGGTTTAACCGCAGCACATTCACCCCCGGCTCGCCAAAAATCCCCAAGAACCGTCCCTCAGTGTTCTCAGAAATCAGCCGCTCCACCTCGCTAGGGTCCAGCGATCGCGCCTGTGCCACTCGCGCCACCTGGGCCGCAGCGGCGGCGGGGCTAATGTGGGGGTCGAGGCTAGAGCCGGAGGCATAGACCAGGTCAGCGGTGGGCTCGATGCCCTCCTGCTGCAGCTGGGCCACGGTCTCTTCCACCCGCTGGATTAGCTCGGGGTTGCTGGGGGCGAAGTTGCTGGCCCCGGAGACGCCGGTGGGTTGGGCGTCTTCTCCTTCGCTATAGCTGGTGGTACTGGGGCGGCTGAGGAAGTACTGAGGCTGCGAGAAGGTTTGGCCGATCAGCGCTGAACCGACCACCTCCCCCTGACCATTTTCGATTAGGCTGCCGTTGGCCTGGTAGGGAAAGATCACCTGGCCCACCAGCAGCATAAACAAAGGGGCTCAATATGGATTTCAGGGAGCTAGAGTAGAACCGTCTCCAATAGGTTGCCCAGCAGGGCTTTGCCTCGCTTACGAGCATTGTGTACAAACTCGAAGAACCCCAAATACACCGGCAGCTTCTCCTGCGAAATGCCGCG
>JBCCAG010000714.1:0-2525 GCA_039814955.1 Cyanobacteria bacterium P01_A01_bin.135 | reverse complement strand
CCGTGGTGCTGGCTGAGGCGCTCAATTTCCTGGAGCACCTGGGGCAATTTGGTGCGGGGGATGACGCCGTCCTGCACGTAGTAGTCGGGGCTAATTTTGCCCATGGCGGCAAAGGCGGCCTTGCGGCCCTTCCAAAGGGTGAGGCGATCGCCGGCTTCGGTAGCAGAGGTGATGCTGCGGGCCCCGTTTTGGCGGCACAGGGCTTCTACCTGGCGGCTGGTTTCTGCGACCTCGGCGGTGAGCCCGTCGATCTCGATTAGCAAAATGGCCTCGGCGTCGCGAGGGTAGGCGTTGGTGCCCACCACATCCTCCACGGCGTTGATGCTGAAGTTGTCCATCATCTCCATGCCAGCGGGGACGATGCCGGCGCTGATAATGTCGGATACCGCCTGGCCCGCTGCCTCCACAGTGGTGAAGTCTGCTAGCAGCACTTGAATCGATTCGGGTACCTGCAGGATGCGCAGGGTAATTTCGGTGGCGATGCCCAGGGTGCCCTCCGAGCCCACAAACAGCCCCGTCAAGTCGTAGCCCGGCGTCTCTACCATGCCCCCCACGTCGGCGATGCTGCCATCAGGCAGCACCAGCCGTAGCCCCAGCACGTGGTTGGTGGTCACCCCATACTTGAGGCAGTGCACCCCACCGGAATTCTCCGCGATGTTGCCGCCGATGGAGCAGACGCTCTGGCTGGAGGGATCGGGGGCGTAGTAGAAGCCGGCGCCGCTCACCGCCTGGGTGACCCAGTTGTTGATCACCCCCGGCTGCACCACCACCCGCTGGTTGTTTAGGTCAATGGACAGAATGCGATTCATGCGGGCCATGACAATCAGGACGCAGTCATCGGTAGGCAGCGCCCCACCAGAAAGACCGGTCCCCGCCCCGCGCGCGATGAATGGTAGACCTAGGCGATCGCAGGCGGCCACCACCGCCGCCACCTCCTCTGTAGTGCGGGGCAGCACCACCAGCTGGGGCCGCTGCCGGTAGCTGGTCAGCCCGTCACATTCGTACACCAGCAGCTCCTCTTTGCGCTGCACCACGCTCCGCTGACCTAGGATGGCTTCAAATTCGCGGGCAATGGCGGGCCAGTTGCGATCGCTGGTGGTAGGGCTGCTGATTTGGGTAACCATGGGATTTTTCAGGTAATGCCTTTGTGTCTGAGGGGCAACTGTGCCAGGAGCTGGAGGGTACGCCATCGCACAGCCCCTATCTAATTATCCATAGATTGCGGCAGCCATGCTTTGAGAAGTGTGTCTTGGTGCCGCGCTTGGGGCAGGTGCGTGCTAGACCGGAGGCGTTTGCGGGGCTGATCGATGAGGCTAGCCCTTTGTTGACGACAAAGGTAACAGGCAGGGTTGGTGCTATCGAGCCTTTCGTTGACTCAGCTATCCAAAGCTCCTCAATTCTTGAATTTTGCGGGCGATCGCCAGACCATCAACGGAGGAATAGTTTGCTTGAGCGGTGATCGCTACCCGTTGTCTCTGTTTGGAATTTGCTCTAGATTTGCGATTTCAGCAGGGTTGACGGGACTTGCTCTCGACGTAGGGGCAGTTTTCTCATCACTGTACTGACATACGATTACTCAACCATCGCTGAAGGGATTTTTGGCTTTCTCCTGATGATTGGCCGAGAATTAGGTTCTTTACGCTGATATCTTCATCGAGTTGGTTCCAATGAATACCACTGCCACCACCAATCAAGCGGTAGTCATTTCGCTCTTCATCAGATCCGTGTAGCAGACGGGGATACCAAGCAAGCGGGACAGATATCGTACGCCCGTCAGATAGATCCGCCGAGAGGGTGTCTTCTGCGACTGACACTTGCTGAATTTTAGGGATTTCGAGTAGTTCAACCGTTAAAGAAGTCATTGTGCATCGTAAATTCCACCGGAGTTGGCCTTCATTCCAGATGCTTTAGCGATCGCTAGCAATTCTTTATCTAGGGAGAGGAAGGTGCTAGCGGTATTATTCTGCGCTATTGCCAAATGTAATGCAGCGCCCGCCCTCAAGCCAGTTTGAGGATTGAGAATAAGCCCAGAAGCGCGATCGAAATCTGCCTTGCTGATGCCAAGCACGGTGTAGGTTTGAGCTGTATCGCTCTCAAATGCACTCATTATTCTTTCGAGCATTTCTCTCGCTAGCTCTCCCATGCGAACACGACGAGCAAGCAGGCTAGCAAATTCTACTTTTGTCCAGTCGCTGATTGTCAGCTCGGTGGAGGGCAGATTTTTGAGAATAGTTTCAACGCGATCGCTGGTGGCTTCGTTAATGTAGAACGGCGCAATGAAGCTGGTATCCAAGTAGATCAATATCTTGCCTCTTGGCGTAGCGTCTGCAAGCTTTCTAATGTCGTCTGCGAGGACGGGATCTGGGCTTGACGGAGAGCGGCCCTAGATTGTAGTGGTTGTGGGCTTTTGAGGATAGGTGAGAGGCGGGCGATCGCTTCTCCCTGACGAGTTAGGAGAATTTCTTCTCCCTGCTCAACTCGATTGATGATCTGATTTAAGTTTGCTAGCTCAGCGATGTCGACTT
>JBCCAG010000866.1:0-1911 GCA_039814955.1 Cyanobacteria bacterium P01_A01_bin.135 | reverse complement strand
GCCTTTAAACCCACTCTTCCATTGGCGCGAGTCTGGCGGTGGGTTTTCTCCTTTACACTAGAGCTATCGCAATTGTCTCAAAGTCTATAAGTTGTTTAGCGTCCTGGATTACCCTCTCTAGCTCCCCTGCGTCCGTAGGACGCGCTTCGCGTTTGCGAAGCATGAGCTTTGCTCAAAAGCAAGGGAGAACTGCGCTTCCCCCCTTTCCAAGGTAGGGTTGATTTATTTGTGAGAGTAAATAGATGGAACTCCCAATCTTTCGTTCAAGCTCCTCCGAGGACAAACACAAGAATGAGGGGTTCACAGTTATTCTCTCCTTAAAAAATCGACCCTACCCTTTCCAAGGGGGGATTGAGGGGGGTAAGACCGAAATGTATCGTCTTTTTCCCGAGCCGCTAAACGCGTACAAAAGCAATTGCACCGGCAGTACAAGTCACTTTCAGTCGCGCCATGGCAGACCCTACGCCCCAACCCTCCACTACCATTACCACCAAGCCCACTTCCCCCTGGCGCTGCTTCGGCGGCTTCGCGATCGCCGCCCCCATGGCCTACGGCTTTTACTGGATGACGGTTTCCATTGCCCAGACCTTGGCTAATAGTCCCATCAAGTCCGATAGCACCGTGGCTGCCAACATTGCCGTGCTGGTGCGCACCTTGGTGATTGGCATGGTGGCCCTAGCCACGGGCATCTTCGCCCTCGTTGCGATAGGGCTGCTGGCCCTGGGCATCCAGCTTTTGCTCAAGCCCAACACCGCTCAAGATATCTAGCCCATGACTATTGGCATCTGGGTTTTAGGGGACCAGCTCCACCTCGAGCAGGCGGCCTTGTTGGCCCATCAGAGCGATCGCTCCTCCACCCCCATTATTTTCATCGAGTCGGCAGACTTTGTGCGGCAACGGCCCTACCACCGGCAGAAGCTGGTGCTGGTGTGGTCCGCCATGCGCCACTTCGCCCAGGAGCTAGAGCAAGCGGGCTGGCCGGTCACCTACGCCATTGAGCCAGAGTTTGCCGCGCCACTGACCCGCTGGATTAAAGCTGCGGGAGTGACCGAACTGGTGGTGATGCAGCCCAGCGATCGCCCCTTTAACCAGCTCATCCAGGGTCTGGAGCTGCCCTGTTCGGTCACCCTGCTGCCCAACAATCATTTTCTCTGGTCCGCTGAAGACTTTGGCAAATGGGCCAGCCGCCGCAAGTCCCTGCTAATGGAAACCTTTTACCGCGAGGGTCGCCGCCGCTTCCAGGTGCTGATGGACGGGGATGAGCCGGTAGGGGGCAAGTGGAACCATGACAAATCCAACCGCAAGTCTCCCAAAGGAGACATCAACCCGCCGGACCCGCTGTGGTTTGAGCCGGATGAGATTACGCGGGAGGTGATTGACTGGGTGAAGGCCGAAGGCTTTTCCAGCTACGGCAAAGCCGAGCCCTTTCGCTGGGGAGTGACGCGCTCTCAAGCCCTAGAGGTGCTGCAGTACTTTATTCAAGAGCGGCTAGCGGGCTTTGGCCCCTACCAGGACGCTATGGTTACCGGGGAGGAGACTATGTGGCACGCCATGCTCTCCCCCTACCTCAACCTAGGGCTGCTGACCCCCATGGAAGTGATTGAGGCGGTGGAGACGGCTTACCACGACCACGACATTCCCATCAACAGCGCTGAGGGCCTGATTCGTCAGGTGCTGGGCTGGCGGGAGTATATGCACGGCATCTACAGCCAAACTGAGGCGGACTACCCGGAGCGCAATTGGTTTGACCACCAGCAGCCGCTACCCGCCTTCTTTTGGGACAGCGAGAAAACCGAGATGAACTGCCTCAAGCAGACCCTGAGCCAGGTGGAAGCCACCGCCTATGCCCACCATATTCAGCGGCTGATGGTGCTCAGTAACTTTTCCCTGATCGCCGGACTCTCCCCCCAG